>NZ_JBFUIF010000014.1:62500-118996 GCF_056402015.1 Allobosea sp. P4_C6 | reverse complement strand
ATCCCTGGACCAATGGGCAGGTCGAGCGAATGAACCGGACGATCAAAGACGCGACCGTCAAACGCTATCACTACGACAGCCACGACCAGCTCGATCGTCACCTCCAGGACTTCGTCTCAGCTTACAATTTCGGCCGGCGCCTGAAGACCCTCAAAGGCCTCACGCCCTACGAGTTCATCTGCAAGCGCTGGACTTCAGAGCCGGAACGATTCACCCTCGATCCAATCCACCAAATGCCGGGACTAAACAGCCCAGTTAATATTTCTGGGCCGGTGGAACAGAGCATGGCGCTCGGATCCCTACAGCCACCCCCCATACCCGAATCCGTACTCCAGGCAGTTTTTGATTGGAGCGGGGTCTGGCCTTGCAGCGATTGTCAGCCTAGGCGCGGTGCTGATTCAGTTTAGGAGCCGCCGTCTTCGAGGCGGCCCAGGAGATCGCTAATCAGGATCTGTGGACGGAACAGGCCCTCAAGATCAGCCTGCCCTGGGTAGGGGAGGAACTGCGACGCACCACCGAGATCATGGGGCGCGACTATTGGCCGTCGGGCCTCGAGAAAAACCGGGAGGTTATCTCACGGATGATCGAATGGTCGTTTGCAGACGGGCTCATCCCCACACGACCGGCGCCCGAAGAGCTTTTCCTCAGTATCGCCTAGTCGGTGCAAATACGCAGCTTCCTGGATTGACGATCTGTTGCGCGATGGCGATGGCAGCTTCGTCGTCATCGCCATGTCAACCGCTCGGTAGTGGGCGCATCGCCCGCTACCGAAATCGGTTCAACCCTGCAGGGAAGCATCTCGCTCGCTTCGGGATAAGCGGGCTGCGCGTGGATCAGCTGCCCCGCAACGCGATCAGGTTGACGTCGATGGTTCGTGCCCTGAAGCCGGCTTCGCAATAGCAGAGGTAGAACTCCCACAACCGGCGAAAAGGCTCGTCGAAGCCGAGCGGTGCGATCTCGGACCAGCGCTCCAGAAAACGCCGGCGCCACTCCTTGAGCGTCAAGGCGTAGCTCTCGCCGAAGTCGAGTTGCTCGGTGACGGAGAGACCGGCTGCTTCCGCCTTGCTCTTCACCGCAGGGACGGATGGCAGGCAGCCGCCGGGGAAGATGTAGCGCTGGATGAAATCGGTGCCCTGCTGATAGTCCTCGAACATATGTTCGTCGATCGTGATCGCCTGCAGGACGACCCGGCCGCCGGGCCGTAGCGAGCGGCGCAAGGTGGCGAAGTAGGACGGCCAATATCCCCGCCCGACCGCCTCGATCATCTCGATCGAGACGATGCGGTCGAACTGGCCGGAGATGTCGCGGTAGTCCTGCAGTTGCAGGCTGACGCGTTCGCCCAGGCCGGCCTCGGCAATGCGCCGCTGCGCTGCCTCGAGTTGCGAAGGCGACAGGGTGATCGCGGTCACGCGGCAGCCTTCGCGGGCCAGCCGCTCCGCCAGCGCGCCCCAGCCGCAGCCGATCTCGAGGATATGCTCGCCGCCGGAAAGGTCGAGCATGGCGACGATCCTGTCGAGCCTGCGCTGCTGCGCGGCTTCGAGGGTTTCCGTCGGCGTTTCGTAGAGCGCCGAGGAGTACATCATGCTGGCGTCGAGCCAATGGCCGTAGAACGCGTTGCCGAGGTCGTAATGCGCCGTGATGTTGCGGCGGCTGCCCGCGCGGGTATTGGCATTCCGCACATGCCGGAAGCGATTGAGCAGGCGTGCCGGCCACGCGCCGGAGGTCAGCCGGCGCAGCGTGGCATCGTTGCGCGCGCCGAGCTCGATCAATGCGGTGAGATCGGGCGTATCGAGATCGCCGTCGCGATAGGCCTCGGCCAGTCCGATATCGCCGTCGAGCAGCAGCCGCCGCATCGCGCGCCACTTCTTCAGGATCAGCGTGGCCTGAGGGCCGGGTGCGCCATGTCCGTTCTGGAGGCGCTCGCCCTCGGGCGTGACGACGGTCAGGCGGCCGACGGCGATGCGCGCGAGCGCGCGGCGCAGGAACCAGCGCGACAGGCTGATGCCGCGCGGCAGCTCAAGCGATTGCTCGACCATGGGGAGATTCTGCTCTGTCTCGGGCCGGCTCATGGCTGTATCGGTCCTTTCGCATGAGGCGTCACGGCGTTGCCCGGGCTGAAGGGCTGTTCCGGTGGGGCCGGATGCGGCCGCCAGGGAATGCGCTTCGCCAGCAGACGTAGCGCATGCCAATGAATGGCGGCGGTGACTTTCAAGGTCAGGAGCGGGTGGCTCGCCAGCAGCCGCAGCAGTGCCGCGTCGCTCACTGCCGCGCGCCTGCCGCTCATCGTGGCGGCGATCAGCCGGCCCCCGGCATCGTGACCGTCGATGGTGATTGAGACATTCTCTGCGGGCGGTACGACCTGGAAGGCATAGCGCATCGCCAGACCCATGAAGGGCGAGACATGGAGGAGCTTGCGGGCCTCCTGCCGGAGCGGCTCTCCCGAGGCATCGGCCGGCGCGACGTAGCTGTGGATCTCGCCGAAGGTGTTGTGCACCTCATAGACGGTGGCGCAGAGGCTGCCGTCACGGCGATGGCAGAAATAGGTGCTGATCGGGTTGAAGGCGTAGCCGAGGATACGCGGCATCGTCAGCAGCCGGATCGGGCCATCGTCCCAGGGGATATCGGCGCTCGCCAGAGCTTCGCCGATCTGCGCCCGCAAGGGTCGCCCGCTACGGTCGCCGTAATCGGCATCGCGAAAGGCGTAGAGATTGAAGCGATTGCGCGAGAAGGTTCTCAGGCTCGCGGCGAGCGCATCGATCTCCTCGAGGTCGAGCAGCATCCAGAAGACGCGATAGGCCAGGGCATGCGGTTTCGGCCGGAACCGGCGGTGTCGCACCTGCCCGACGTAAAGGGCGGAGTTCCAGCTCATGCCGCCTGCTCGCGCTGAGCGGGCAACGGGATGCGGCCGGACTCGTCGCGCACGCGCCAGGGCCGCCGCACGCCGCCGAGCGCCTCGGCGACCGCGAGCCCGGCCTGTAGCCCGTCCTCATGAAAACCGGATCCGAAATAGGCGCCGCAGAACCAGCTGCGCCGACTGCCCTGCAGCGACCAGAGCCGCGTCTGCGCGTCGAGCGCGGCGGCATCGAACAGCGGGTGCTCGTAGATCTCCTCATGGAGGATGGTCTCCTTGCGGAGCGTGTCCGGCGGGTTGAGGGTGACGAAGAGCGGCCGCTCCTGCGGCAGGCCTTGAAGCCGGTTCATCCAATAGGTGACGGCGCAGGCGGCCTCTGGCCGGCTCCGGTCGCCGATATGGTTCCAGCTTGCCCAGGCTCGCCGGCGCCGAGGCATCAGGGCCGTGTCGCCATGCAGCACGGTACGGTTGCGGCTGTAGCGGAAGGCACCGAGTGCCTCGGCCTCCGCCGTGCCGGGGTCGGCGAGCAGGGCCAGCGTCTGGTCGGCATGAACAGCGAAGACGACCTGGTCGAAGCGCTCGCTCCAGCCGTCGCCCGCGAGCACGACCTCGTTCGGCCCGCGCCTGACTTGCCTCACCGGCGAGCCGGTCCTGACCTCACCCGAAAAGGCGTTGCGCAGCCTCTCGACATAGACGGCGCTGCCGCCGGTCACGGTGCGCCAGGCCGGCCGATCGGTGAGCTGGAGTAGCCCGTGATTGTGATGGAAACGCAGGAAGGCCGCGGCAGGATAGGACAGGATTTCCGCGCAGGGCGCCGACCAGATCGCCGCGGCCATCGGCAGAAGGTGGTCGTCCCGGAAGGCGGCGCCATAACAGCCGGCTGCGAGGTAGTCGCCCAGCGAAATCTCCGCCGCAACGCCGATCAGAGCATCACGCGATGCGGCGCGGTAGAAGCGACGGATGTCCTGCAGCATCGCCCAGAAGCGCGGGCGGAACAGGTTGCTGCGTTGAGCGAACAGCCCGGTGATGCTGGTGCCGCTATATTCCAGGCGGCCGTCGTCGAGCGATACTGCAAAGGACATCTCGGTCGGCTGCGTCGCGACGCCAAGATGCTCCATCAGCGCGATGAAATTCGGATAGGTCGCCTCGTTGTAGACGATGAAGCCGGTATCGACCGCCGTCTCGCCGCCATCCCCGGCGACGCGAACCGTGTTGGCGTGCCCGCCGAGCCGAGCGGCGGCCTCGAACAGCACGACGTCGTGCGCCTGTCCCAGCAGCCAGGCGGCGGAGAGGCCGGAGATACCGGCACCGATCACAGCGATCCTCATCGGCTTGTCCAGCGCCCGTTCCATCTCCGCATCCCCGCTTTTCATGAGGGGTATACGCGGGGGGCTCCGTTCTGGATTTGCCGCGGATCGTCAAAAGCGCGTTGGCCGGGTGACCCGAAGGCCGGGCTGCGGCGTAAGCGAAGAGGGATCGGAGAGTCGCGAGGGTTGGGCGATGAGTGCGAATGGCCTGAAGCGAGTGATCGCGGCGATCGGCGCCTATGCCGCGCATCCCGACCCGCGAGCGGCGATCGCCAATACCATCGCGCTCGTGATCGTCTCGAACCAGCCTTTCTATCCGCTTTATCTCTACTGGGCGGTGTCGCCGACGATCTCTCCGTCCTACGTCACCTTCCTGTCGACGCCCTTCTTCGCGGCGGTGCCGGCCGCGATGCGCCGCAGCCCACTTCTCGGGCGCTCGCTTTTGCTAATGGCTGGCATCGGCAACACGCTGCTGTGCCGCGTCGCGTTCGGCCCGGGCTCAGGCGTCGAAGTCTTCCTGTTTCCTTGCCTCGTGCTCGCGCTGCTGCTGTTTCGCCGCTCCGAACGGGCGTTTGCCCTGGGCTTCGCTGCGCTCGCATTCGTCGCCTATCTGCTGCCTGCGGAGATGCTCGGCGCGCCGCTGCATCTCTACGAGCAGGGCGAATATGCGGCGCTGCAGCGCCTGAATTTCCTGAGCGCGGCCTCGCTGACCGCGCTGATCGGCTGGCTCTTCGCTGCCCGCCTCGACACGATTTCGCGCTCCGATGAAACCGGCGGCGCTCGTGGCGCGTAGACGAGGGGCATTCGCTGAAAGGACATTGCCATGAGGCGTTTTCCGCTCGCTCTCGCTTTCGCGTCTCTTTCGGCCGCGAGCGCGGCCGCTACCGATCTCGACGGCACATGGCTGCGCGACGACGGCAATGCGCGCGTGCACATCGCGCCCTGCGGCGACAAGATCTGCGCCACCAATCTCTGGATCGGCGACACCAGCAAGGGCGAGGCGGCCGGCGACAAGCTCATCATGACCATATCGCGCCAGCCCGACGGGACCTTTTCCGGGAACGCCTACGATCCCAAGCGCGACTGGAGCTATTCGATGACGATCACGGCGACGGCCGGCGCGCTCACCACGCGCGGCTGCATCGTCGGGCGCCTGATCTGCCGCGACGTGAACTGGAAGGCCGCCGAATGATATCGGCTCGTCCTGCCGGAGCCCATCGGCCGGTGATCCGGGGCGGCGACGCCGGCGTATCTCGCATATGGTTGCCGCACTCGCCCTGACTGTCGATGGCATGCGCAAGGCGGGAGCAGCGCAAGGAGGTCGTTTCGTCGTCTTGTTCGACCCCAACACATTGATTGCCGCGATCGCATGCTCGGGTGACCGGGCAGCCTTCGTCGCGCTGTTCGACCATTTCGCGCCGCGCGTGAAGGGGCTGCTGATGCGCGGCGGTACCCCTGCGGAGCTGGCCGAGGAGGTCGCGCAGGAGACGCTGCTGACAGTCTGGCGCAAGGCGGCGCTGTTCGACCCCGCGAAAGCGAGCGCATCGACCTGGATCGCGACCATCGCGCGCAATCAACGCATCGACATCGCCCGTCGGGAAACCCGGTCGCGGCTGTCCCAAGTTTACGAGATCCTGGATGAAGAAGCCCCCGAACAACCCGACACGACCCTCGCTGGAGCCGAGCGCGAGGCGCGCGTGCGGGCTGCGATGACGCAGCTTTCTGCCGATCAGTATCGCGTCGTCGAACTGGCCTTCCTGGAAGGCTTCAGCCACCAGGATGTTGCTCAACGCCTCGCCATTCCGCTCGGCACGGTCAAGTCGCGGCTGCGGCTGGCGCTGTCGCATCTGCGCGGCAAACTGGAGGATTTGCGATGAGCATCGCGCATCGTCCATCCGATGAAATGCTGGCTACGTTCGCCGCGGGCCAACTCGACGAAGGCCTTGCGCTGGTGGTCGCCGCCCATGTCGAGGCGGATCGCGAGAGCCGGAAGCGGGTGCAGGAACTGCAGGCTGTGCAGGGCGCCCTCCTCGATGCGGTCGAGCCCGTCGCGATGGATATGGGGCCGCCGTATTCGCGGCTGGTCGGGCCCGATGCTGCAGGGTTCGGCCAAGCTTCGCCGGCGACCGAGCATGGGCTGCCCGGAGTGCTGCGTCCCTATGGCCTCGGCCCGTGGCGGCCGATCGGTATCCGGATCGCCCTGCGGCGCGTCGAGGTTCCCGGCGCGGAAGCGCGCGTGTTCATGCTGCGCGCCGGGCCGGGCATCGCATTGCCGCATCACAAGCATAGCGGCCTCGAATGGACCACGATCCTCTCGGGCGCCTACGAGCACGAATACGGGCGTTATGCGGCCGGCGATTTCGACGAAGCCGATTCCGACCATGATCACACGCCGCGCGTCGACCCGGTCGAGGGCTGCACCTGCATCGTCGCCATGACCGGAAACGTGCTGTTCCAGGGCTGGCTCGGCCGGCTGCTGCAACCGCTGGTGCGGCTGTGACCATCGCCTCCTTCGCCATGGCCGTCGTTTTCACGGCCGTGGCGATGTCGGGGTTCATGGCGCTGGCGACGCTGATCGAACGCCGCAGCGGCAATTCCGGCTGGATCGACGTGGTCTGGACCTTCGGCCTTGGCGCGACCGGCATCGCCGGCGCGTTGCTGCCGTTCGGGGCGGGACCGATGTCGCGGCACTGGCTGGTGGCCGGGCTCGCGCTTGCCTGGGCGCTGCGGCTTGGGCTCCACATCGCGCGCCGGACCAGCGGCATCGCCGAGGACCCGCGCTATGCGAAGCTCAAGCGCGACTGGGGTAACGATGCCCCTAGGCAGATGGTCCGGCTGCTCCAGATTCAGGCGCTGGTCAGCATTCCGCTGGCGCTGGGGATCGTCCTGGCGGCGCATAGCCCTGCGCCTGTGCTGGGATGGCAGGACCTCGCCGGTATCATCGTCTTCGTCGCCGGTCTGGCGGGCGGTGCGGTCGCGGACGGGCAGCTGCGTGCCTTCGCCCGTTCCGGACGGGGCGGCGTCTGCGATCGTGGCCTGTGGCGCTGGTCGCGACACCCAAACTACTTCTTCGAATGCCTGCTCTGGTGCTCCTACGCGGTGATCGCGCCCGGCATGTCCTATCCGTGGGGCTGGCTCGCTCTGCTGGCGCCGGCCTGCATCACGCTGCTGCTCACGCGCATCTCGGGCATCCCGCCATTGGAGGAGCACATGCTCGCCAAGCACGGCGCGGCCTATCGGGCCTACCAGAACCGAACCAGCGCGCTGATCCCGCTGCCGCCGAAAGGAGCGATGCCATGACCTTCATGCAGAGGCTCTCGAACTGGGGCGAGGGGTTGCCCGTGCCCGACGCCGTCAGCCGCATGGTGATCGCCTCGCTGGTCGGGCGCACGGATCGGTCGCTCGCGACGCAATCCGCCGATGCGGCGGCATTCGCGCGCGGGATGGCGGCGTTCCCGATCGCTGTTCATACCGACACCGCCAATACACAGCATTACGAGGTGCCTGCCGCCTTCTTCGATCAGGTTCTCGGAGCGCGGCGGAAGTATTCCTGCTGCTACTACGCCGACCCCGGGGATACCCTGGCGACTGCGGAAGAGACGGCGCTGACGCTGACGGCGGAGCATGCCGACCTCGCCGATGGGCAGGATATCCTCGAGCTCGGCTGCGGCTGGGGCTCGCTCTCGCTGTGGATGGCCGAGCGCTATCCGAAGGCGCGGATCGTCTCGGTCTCCAACTCGGCCTCGCAGCGCGCCTTCATCGAGGAGCAGGCCGTTCGGCGCCGGCTCGTCAACCTGCGGGTGGTCACGGCCGACATGAACGATTTCGCCTCGGAGGAGCGCTTCGACCGCGTCGTCTCCGTGGAGATGTTCGAGCATATGGCGAACTGGCAAGCCCTTCTCGGGCGGATCCATGGCTGGCTGAAGCCGGACGGGCGGCTGTTCTTCCACGTCTTCGCCCATGCGCAGGGTTGCTACCGTTTCGATGCCGCCGATACCGGTGACTGGATCGCGCAGCATTTCTTCACCGGCGGGCTGATGCCGAGCGCTGCGCTGGCCCATCAGTTCCCCGATCTCTTCGCCGTCGAGGCGGAGTGGCGCTGGAGCGGCGAGCACTATCGGGCGACCGCCGAGGACTGGCTGGCGAATTTCGATCGCAACCTGCCGACGATCGACCCGATTCTACGCCAGGTCTACGGTGCGGAAGCGCCGCTCTGGCGTCGGCGCTGGCGCCTGTTCTTTCTGGCGACGAGCGGGCTGTTCGGCCATGCGGCCGGGGCGTCATGGGGCGTCAATCACTATCGCCTGCGCCCGGCCTGACGGGCAGGGGCTAAACCCAGCCCCATTCCATGGCGCGGCGGACCGCGCCATAGGCGATCCAGCTGCAGAAACCGACCACGACCGTGCCATAGGCGAGGTCCGCCAGCGTGATCGTCAGCGTCCACGGGCGCAGCGTGGCGTAGTTCGTCAGGTCATAGGTCGCATAGGCGAGGAGGCCGATCAGGGCGCCGTTGATGAGCGCGGCGCTCGCACTTCCATCGCGCAGGGCAGGCATGAGCGCGAAGTGCACGACACCGAGCGGAAAGCCGAAATAGAACAGTGCCGCGGGCCAGTAGCGCACCTGCTCGACGATCAGGTCGCCGAGGGCCGGCCGATAGAGCCTCGCCGTCATCGTGCCGAGCCAGATGGCATCGCAGATTCCGAAGGCGACGAGGAAGGCGATGTAGGCGGCGACGAAGCGCATGACGACCTCCGGGGCTGTGCATGGAGATACGTCGCGCATGCGGCCCCGGTTCAGTAGCGGCGTCGCTTTCGCATGATCGGCCCCGCGGATCCAAACGGCCCGGCCGGGCGTATAAGCCGAATGCACTCAAGCCGATGGCGATCATGACGACCGAAATCTCCCGCCGTGCGATCGTTCCTGTGCTAGCGGCGGGAGCGCTTCCAGGCTGCTCCACGCTCCGACCGGGTGGCCTGACCGACCGCGCACGCGATGTCGCCTATGGCCGCCATCCCCGGCAGCGCATGGACATCTATGTCCCGCAAGGTGGCGGTACCGACAGGCCGGTCGTCTTCTTCTATGGCGGCTCGTGGGCCAATGGCAGCAAGGAGACCTACGCCTTCGTCGGAGAGGAGTTCGCCGCTCGGGGCTTCGTCACCGTGATCGCGGATTATCGTCTCGTTCCCGAGGTCCGCTTTCCGGTCTTCATCGAGGATGGCGCCCTCGCTCTGCGCTTCGTCCGTGACCACATCGCTCGTTACGGCGGCGCTCCGCGCCAGGTTCACGTCATCGGCCACTCGGCCGGCGCCTACAACGCCATGATGCTGACGCTGGACAGGCGCTATCTTGCCGCCGCCGGGCTGCCTTCGCGTTATATCCGCTCCGCCGTCGGGCTTTCGGGCCCTTATGATTTCCTGCCGCTCGACATCGAGGTCACGAAGGCTGCATTCGGAAACGCCCGCGACCTTGCGCAAACGCAGCCGATCAACTTTGCGCGCAGCGACGCTCCGCCGATCCTTCTGGTGACCGGCTCCGACGATACCACCGTGCTGCCGCGCAACAGCGAGCGGCTCGCGGTCGCGCTGCAACGGGCCGGCGCGAGATCGGTCTCTCTCAAGATCTATCCCGGGCTCGGCCACGCCGAAACAGTGGCAGCGATTTCGAGCCTTCTGCAGTGGCGGGCGCCGATCCTGGACGATGTCACGGGGTTTCTCACCTCGACGCGCTGAATACCGCACCGCATACGATGCTTCTTCTGCGGCTGTGCAGGCCCACCCGTGGACTGAGGCGCCGTGAGCTTGTAGCGAAATCTCCACGGACAAACCGCCGCTGCCCGGGCAAGCCGATGCCGCCAGCGGGCGGGTCCGAATGGAGACTGCAGATGCCCAAGCTTTGCAAATTCACCTCGCCGAAGGACGGCCAGCCYGTCTACGTCAACCCCGATCAGGTCGCCGCGGTCTACACGTTCAAGGGCCAGCCACCGGACACGATCATCGCTTTCCGCAAGGACTTTCTGCTCGGGGTGAAGGAGAGCCTCGATGATGTCGTGAACGCGCTCGAAAAGGCGGCGGCGGCCAGCGGCTCCTAGGCAGGGACGAGCTTCGGCGGAGGCGGCGCGCAGGCGTTGGATTCTCGGCCACGGACCCCATATCCTCTGGCTCAGGAGGTGCATGATGGCCAGCGGCTGGGCCCCTGACGGGGCCGTTCAGGATCAGATCGATGATTCCGTCAACGACGCGGTTCGGCTGGCGCGGGCGCAACTGCCGTCCGGTCCGGGGGAGATTCATTGCCAGGAATGTGGCGACGAAATCCCCGAAGCGCGCCGCCGCGCCATGCCCGGCGCCCGGCTCTGCGTGCATTGCCAGGCGGGCCATGATCGGCCGGCGGCATCATCCGCCTATAACCGGCGCGGCAGCAAGGACAGCCAGCTCAGATAGGGGTCACGGAGAGCCTGTAAAACGCCGCAATGCTCGGCATTGGCGGAGCTTTCATCGCCCGACCGTTCCGGGCTCATAGGCGATACGATCGATGCCGTGGCGCGCGAGCTTGTCGTAGAACGTCTTGCGGGGAATGCGGAGCTTCTCCAGCGCGGCGCGGACATCGCCCTGGTTTTCCTGCAGGGCTTCCCGGATCAGCGTCGCCTCAAAGGCGTTGAGTCGTTCGGGCAAGCTCAGCGCTTCGGTTTCGTCCTGCTTTCGGACCGGCAGCAGGTTGTCCGGCAGGCCGAGTGCGACGCGCTCGGCGAAGTGGACGAGTTCGCGCACATTGCCCGGCCAATCGTTCTCGACGAGGTGGCGCTCCACGGCACGGTCCAATGGCGGCACCTCCCGACGATATTTTTCCGCGGCCCGCGCCAGGAAGCGGGTGAAGAGCAGCGGGATATCGCGGCGGCGCTCGCGCAGCGGCGGTATGCGCAGGGTCACCACGTTGAGGCGGTAGTACAGATCCTCGCGGAAATCGCCGCGTTGCGCGGGGTCGCCGAGATCGACCTTGGTCGCGGCCACGACCCTCAGATCGACGCGGCGCAGATCGTTCGAGCCGAGCGGCGCGATCTCACGCATCTCCAGGACCCGCAGCAGCTTGACCTGGGCCGTGATCGGCATGCTCTCCAGCTCGTCGAGGAAAAGCGTGCCGCCGCTGGAATGCTCGATGCGGCCGATGCGTCGTTTCTGCGCGCCGGTGAAGGCGCCCGGCTCGTAGCCGAAGAGCTCGCTCTCGATGACGCTGTCTGGCAGCGCCCCGCAGTTCAGCGCGACGAAGGGCTTGTCGCGCCGCCGGCCGAGACGGTGAAGCAGGCTCGCGACGACCTCCTTGCCCGTGCCCGTCTCGCCGAGGATCAGCACGTCGACATCGACATCGGCGAGCTCTCGGATGGTCTGGCGCAGGCGGGTGATGCCGGCCGTTTCGCCGATGAGGGCGCCGTCCTCCTCGCCCTGCGCAGCCAGCATCCGCAGGCGGCGGTTCTCGAGGATGAGCGCGCGCTTCTCGGCCGCGCGCCGCAGGCTCTCGACGAGGCGCTCGCCGGCATAGGGTTTCGCGATGAAGTCGTAAGCGCCTTCGTTCATCGCGCCGACCGCCGTCTCGATGTCGGCATGGCCCGAGATCATGATCACCGGGATGTCACGGTCGAGTGCCTGCAAGCGCCGGAACAGCTCGATCCCATCCATGCCGGGCATGCGGATATCGGTGACGACGATACCCGGATAATCGGGTCCGATCCGCTGCAGCGCCGCCTGGCCGGAGGGCAGCGCCATCGCCCGGAACCCGGCCAGGCGCAACGCCTGCACATTGGCGTCCCGCAGATCGGGATCGTCGTCGACGAAGGCGACCTCGATCGCGTCGATGGGAGCGCCGGGATCGGTCATGCAGCAGCCCTCTTCAGATCAATGACGAAGCTCGCGCCGTCGCCCGGCCGGCTCCTGGCGGTCAGCGTGCCGCCAAACGATGTGACCATGTCCTGCGAGATCACCAGCCCAAGTCCGAGCCCCTTCGGCTTCGTTGTGCTGAACGGAGTGAAGAGCTGCGCCAGCGCTTCCTGCGACAGGCCGGGGCCGCGATCCGTGATCGTGACCTCGACCCGGTCGCCGCGCGGGGTGACGGTGATGGCGAGCGCGGGCTCGCCCCGGTCGCCGCCTTCGAGCAGGGCCTCGGTCGCGTTGCGCAGGAGGTTGACCAGCACCTGTTCGAGCTCGATCGGCCGGGCGGTGACGAGGACCGATTCCGGCGGGGCCGTGACGACCGGCGTCACGCCGGCCTGACGCAGCGGGCCTTCCAGCAGGGTCAGCGCGCCTTCAATGACACTGGCGACGGGAACGGGCACAAGCGGCCCCTTGCCGCGCCGCGCGAAGCCGCGCAGGGCCTCGGTGATCGCGCCGATCCGGTCCGTCAGCGAGACGATCCGCACCAGCGCGCCGTCGGCCTCGGCGGCGTCGGAGCGCTTCAGGAAGGCCCGGGCATTCTCGGCATAGGTGCGCAAGGCTGCCAGCGGCTGGTTGACCTCATGGGCAACGCCGGCGGTAATCTGGCCGAGTGTCGCGAGGCGGTTGGCCTTGGCTAACTCCTCTCTGACGTTTGACAGGCGCTCCTGCGCCCGGGTCCGCTTCGCCATCTCGGCGACGAGGCGTTGATTGGCGCCGGCGAGCTCGGCCGTCCGTTCGGCGACGCGTTCCTCCAACTCGGCCTTCGCCCGGGCGTCCGCCTCGCGCCGTGCCAGATTGTGCTGGCGGCGGCGCAGGGCGAAGGCGGCGAGCGCGGCGCCCGGCATCAGCACGAGCGCGACCAGCGCCTGCGATTGCGAGCGGCCGGAGGTAATCACCGCATCGACAGGCAGCAGCACCTCCAGTGCCCAATCCGTCGTCGGAACGGGCTGGCGCATCTGGACATAGCGACCGGCGAGCGGGCTCCGCCCCTGTACCAGCTCTCCCTGCGGCCGCAGCGGCAGCAGCGTCAGCGGCGCTGCGCCGAACTGAAGCGAATCCCGGATCGCAGCTGCCGTCGCTGGGTCGAGCGGAGCCTCGACCCGGAAGCGCCAATCCTCGATCGTCGCGAGCAGCACCACGCCGCGCCGGTCGACGACATAGGTCTCACCGCCGAGAGCCCGCCAATCCGCCTCGACCCGGTCGAACTCGACCTTGACGACGATCACGCCGAGGCTCTGGCCGGCCTCCTCGATCCGCCGCGTGATATAGAGGCCTGGCCGCTGGCTGACCGTGCCGAGCGCGAACTGCTCTGCGCTTCCGGTGGCGACGGCCCCCCTGAAATAATCGCGGAAACTGTAGTCGCTGCCGACGAAGCTCGTCGGTTCGTTCCAGTTGCTGGCCGCGATCGCGACGCCATCGGGACCGAGCAGATAGATCACCGCGGCCCGCGCCTCGCGCGCGATGATCTCCAGCTTGAGGTCGAGCCCGTGCCGGCTGCCGCCGGCCAGCGCCTGCCTAACGTCCGGATCGCGGGCGAGGATGACCGGCAGGGCGCGCTGCTTTTCGAGTTCGCCGCGCAGGATGGCGAGAGCCAGCGTTCCCGCATCCTCGGCGCGGGCCTGCGTGCCCGCGATGGCGCGGCTGCGGCCGATCTCGCCGGCGGCGAACAGCGACGCGATGGCGACCGCCGCTGCAGCCAGTCCGAAGACCAGCCAAAACAGCCTGGCAGTGCCTTTCCCCAGATCGAGCAATGGGCGGCTCATGCATTGTCGTTGTGCGGATTTCCGCACAAATCAAGAGGGGTGCGTGCGGGTTCTCGCCAGATGGTTTCAAGAAGAACGACCGCTCGTCCGCTAACATCTTGTTTTGTCGAATTTTTTGCATTTTCCGGCAGTTGGCACGCCGGTTGCCCAAGGGGCGCAGCGGTTTCGAACAAGAGCAAAACACCGCAGACCCAAGGAGCACATCATGGCGACTACGCTCGATCTCGCGCACGCCCAGCCGGCGGCGCGACCGAAAAAATTCTACCAGCAGCTCTATGTACAGGTCCTGTTCGCGATCGCGGTGGGCATCCTGCTCGGCCATTTCTGGCCGGAACAGGGCACGGCCATGAAGCCGCTCGGCGATGCCTTCATCAAGCTGGTGAAGATGATCATCGCACCGGTGATCTTCCTGACGGTCTCGACCGGGATCGCGGGCATGAGCGACATGCAGAAGGTCGGGCGCGTCGCCGGTAAGGCGATGATCTATTTCCTGACGTTCTCGACGCTCGCCCTGATCATCGGCCTCATCGTCGGCAATATCGTCCAGCCGGGCGCCGGGCTGCATATCGGCGCAGCCAGCCTGGATGCCAAGGCGGTGCAGGGCTATGCGGCCAAGGCGCATGACTCGAGCATCATCGGCTTCCTGCAGAACATCATTCCCGACACCATCGTCGGCGCCTTTGCCTCGGGCGATATCCTCCAGGTGCTGTTCTTCTCGGTGCTATTTGGCCTCTCGCTGTCGATGGTCGGCGAGCGCGGCAAGCCGGTGCTCGATTTCCTGCAGGCGCTCTCGACCCCGATCTTCAAGCTGGTCGCGATCCTGATGAAGGCGGCACCGCTCGGCGCCTTCGGCGCGATGGCCTTCACCATCGGCCGCTACGGTATCGGCTCCGTCGCCAATCTCGCGATGCTGATTGCAACCTTCTACCTGACGGCGGCGATCTTCGTGCTTGTCGTGCTCGGCGCCGTCGCCCGCTACAACGGCTTTTCGATCCTGGCGCTGATCCGCTACATCAAGGAGGAGATCCTCCTCGTCATCGGCACCAGCTCCTCCGAAGCCGCTCTGCCGAGCCTGATGGAGAAGATGGAGGCGGCTGGCTGCAAGCGCTCCGTCGTCGGCCTGGTCATCCCGACCGGCTATTCCTTCAATCTCGACGGCACCAACATCTACATGACGCTGGCTGCGCTGTTCATCGCGCAGGCGATGGACATCCATCTGCCGCTCGGCGACCAGATTCTGCTGCTGCTCGTCGCCATGCTCAGCTCGAAGGGCGCGGCCGGCATCACCGGTGCGGGCTTCATCACGCTGGCGGCGACGCTCTCGGTGGTTCCCGCCGTCCCGGTCGCGGGCATGGCGCTCATCCTCGGCATCGACCGCTTCATGTCGGAATGCCGGGCTGTGACCAACTTCATCGGCAACGCCGTCGCGACGATCGTGGTGGCGCGCTGGGAAGGCGAGCTCGATCAGGACCAGCTGCAGGCGGCACTGAGCGGGCACTCTCCGCTGGTGGTGGATGGCGAGGTGCTGGCGGTTCCGGCCGAGTAAGATCTGCGAAGGCCCGCAGCGCCATGCCCATACGGCGCTGCGGGCTCTTCTAGTATCTGTTGCGCTGGGTCACATCGCGGATCGCGGTCAACCCCGACAACGCCTGGGGTGACTTGTTCGCCTTGTAGAGCGCCTGGAAGACCTGGTCGGCGTCATCGAAGCGACCGAGATTGAAATAGGACCACCCGCGCATCAGCATCAGGTCGGTGGTCTCGGGGGCGTAGCGCGCGCGGCCCGAAAGCGTGACCAACGCTCCGTTGAAATCCTTGGCATCGTATTGCGCGTAAAAGCGCTCCGAGAGGAGCAGGGCCGAGAGCTCGTTGCGTCGCGCGACTGGCAGCGCTGCGCTGCTTGCCGCCGCGCTGGCCTCCGTCGTCAATCCCTGCTGGATCTTGGCATAAGCCAGGCCCGCGGCTGCATCGGCGGCGACCTGGGCACTGCCGCTGCGCCGCGCCGCCTCGAAGGCCTCCGCCGCCGCAACCGGGCGCTTGAGGTTAAGCAGGCACCAGCCGCGCTGCAGGGCGGCCGCACCAGACGAGCCGGCACCGCAACTGCCGCTGCTCGGGCGTGCCGCACTCGGTCGGGGGGACGCCGCCACGACCGCCGTGTCGTCTTGTGCCACCGCGCGACGAGGGCGCTCCGCAGGACTGACGGGGCGAGATATGCGTTCCACGGGCTCGACGGCGGGCTCTATCCGCGAAACCGGACGCGTATCGGGAGCCACGGGTCGATCCGCCTGGGGCGAGGGCCTTCTGCGCGCGGGATTGAGAATGTCGGCGATCCGCTGGGAACGACCGCCCCATTCGGTCATGAGGGCCCGCAGCCCGCCTTGATCGCGCAGGCGCTGGCGCACGAGCGCGAGTCCATAGGCTGCCGGCTCGTAGCCGCGGTCCCATGACAGAGCCGTCTCAAACCAGGTGCCGGCCGGCACGGTTTGTCCCGAGTTGTAGGCATACCAGCCGAGTGCCGCCGCTCCGGGTGCGTAGCGGTCCGTTCCGACCGTCTTGACGATGCGTTCGATCACGTTGCGCTCGAGCCGCAACGGCGGCTCCTGAGTGAGCAGCGCGGTGACGACATCGAGATAGGCCTTGCGGTTGGCGGCTCCGGCCTCCAGCCATTGCGCGCCGAGCGTCTCGGCCTCCTGGTATTTCCGCGTCGCGCCCAGAGCGAGCACCGCGCCTTCGGCGGCCTTGGCGCCGCCATTGCGCGTGAGCGCGGTCTGGAACCATGTCGCGGCCTTGGCCGGGTCGTTGTGGTGGAGGGCGTAGAAGCCGAGCAGTATCGGGTCGTCCGCCGTGGCGGCAGCGTTGGCGAGCGCCTCGATGCGGCGGATATCCTCTGGCGTTGCGGTCTGAGCCGGGTCGTCGGCCGCCTTGCCGATATGGCGCCGCGCGAGCTCGTCGCGGATGCTCGCGAATTCGTTCTGCCGCTCCTGTGCGAGGAGCGGGTCGACGAAATTCTCCGGCAGCGTGGTGATCACCTTCTGCATCGTGCCGATCCGCTCGGCCGGGTTGGTGCAGTTGGCGAGAACATAGGCGTAGGCGTCGCGCGCGCGTTCCGGCTTGCCGGTCTGGACGAAAGCCTCGCCGACGCGCCAGAGCGCATCGACATTGGCGCAGGTCAGCAGGGCCGGCGTCTCGGTGCCGAGGCGGATGACCTGTTCCCACTGCCGGGCGTTCGATGCGTTGACGAGGCGCTGGCGGGCCTCGGTCAGATCGAGCTGCGCGACGAGATCGGCCGGCGCACGCCAGTTCGGATCGGCGCTGCTGCGCTGCGCTATCGCGGCGCGCACCTCGCCGTATTTGCCGTCGGCGAAGAGCTTCCACATCCGTTCGAGTTCGGGGTCTCCGACCTGGCCCTGCGATGTCAGGTCGGTCGGTGGCCTCCACTCGGGATAGAGCGCGCGCAGCCTGGCGAGCTCGGCTTCGAAGCGGCGGGTGTCGCCCTGCGCCGCGAAATAGCGCAGCGCGGTTTCGTCGACCTTCTGCGGTTGCGGCTGGGACTGTGGCGGCGCAGCCGCTGGCCGGCCGGGCACGCTGGGAGCCTGCGCCAGTTCGATAGCTGTTTCCGAGCCCGGCGTGGCCGATTGCGCCTGTCCCTCAGCCTGCGCGGACCGAATCATGGATTGCGACGGCTTTACGTCCTGGCCGTAGCGACCGAAGGCATAAAACGCGACGCTCGATGCCGCGACGAGGATCAGGGTCGATTTCACATGCATTGCGGATACCTCTCGCTCAGCATGGAGAGGGAGAGAAGGTGCAGGGTCGACGGATAGTAGAGCGTCGGCTGGAAGGTTTTCAGCTCCTCCGGAATCGGGGTGCCGTCGAGCGCGCAGGCCATGGCGGCGGCCAGAATGCGATAGCCGGCATCGGCCAGCGGCTCGACCGGCTTGCCGCTGCGCACATCGATGACCGCGGTGCCGTCGGCCCAGGCCTGCCGGAACGGCGCGAGGCGTGCCTTCTCGCCCAGCCCCGCGCGCAGCAGATAAAGCGGGATGCGGATCGCGTTGTAGCCGAACTGTGCGGGGAAACCTTCGGCCGGCTTTGGCTCGGCCCTGATCGACAGCCATTCGGGCGCCAGCATCTTTCGCTTCGCCAGATCGTCGAGCAGCTTGAGCCCGCTTGCCTGGAGCTGCATCCAGACGGGCTCGCCGGTCAGCTGGGCCATGACCGGGAGGGCCTCGAACACCCAATAGGACGGGTTGATCACGGGGCCGTCGGCGCGATCCTTTTCCGAAAAGCCGACTGCGGCCGGCATCAGCCAGACATCGCTGCCGCGCTTCATGAGCGCCACCTTCGCCAGCGAGCGGGCGATCTGGCGCGCGGCGGCGGTATAGGCCGGCATGGTCCAGCGGCTGCCGGCGCAGGCGAGGGCGTGGGCGATCAGCAGATCGCCGTCGCTGGCGTTGTTGATGTCGCTGACGCGTGGGGTTGCCTTCGGATCCCAGCGCCACGCCGCAAGCCCGTCGTCCCGGATGAGGAGTTCGGTGCGGGTGAAGGCGAAGATGCTGGCGAAGGTGCTGCGGTCCCCCGCCAGGCATGCCAGCAGGAGCCCGTAGCCCTGGCTCTCGCTATGGCTGATCCCGCCATTCGCATCGTCGATGACGCGGCCCTCGGCCGTGACGAATTTCTGCCGGTACAGCGCCCAGGCATCGGCAGGCACGGTCGCCTGCGCGTTGGAGAGGAAGCCGAAGAAGGTTGCGGCCAGCACGGCGAGAAAACGTTTCATGATCGACGCCCCAACCGTCCGAGCATGAGCGAGGTTCCAATGCCCAGCCCGATGCAGGCCGTGAGGAGGGCCAATGCGTAGATCCCGATATTGCTCGACATCCAGTTGGCGAAGACCAGCCGCATATTCGCCAGGCTGAAAGGCCTGGTCATGACGAAGGAGGTGCTGTCCGCGGAGATGATGTGGGCTTCCTGGGCACCGCGAAAGGCAGTGATCTTGCCGGCCATGCCCGCCCAATTACCGGGCGAGACGATCCTGTCCACCGTGCTTTCCAGCGCCTCCTCGCGGCGGGCGATGAAGGCGGTCCAGACCTGCCTCGTATCCGGGTCGGCCGCCTGGACGGCGATGAGATCGGTGCCCTCAGCCGGCTCGTAGAGCGTGGGCGCGCGCGAGGGGGTACGCAGCTGCGCGAAGGACAGGTCGAAGGTTCGCTGGAGCCATTGGTCGAAGGCGATGAAATAGCGTGCGAGCGGGCCGCCCAGCGAACCGCGCCAGCGCTCGCGGACGCCTTCCGTGGTCGGTGCCGCGCCGCCGGACGCTTCCGGCGTCGCTTGCCGGCCCTGCAGCCGGTTGATCACCGCATCGAAGACGGCGGCGCCTTCCGCATCCGGCGTCACCACCACGGCATCGGCGCGCAACGGCCAGGTCGCACGGACGTTGTCGGCGATGCCTACGCGCGGGAGCAGGCCGGCCGGCAGCTGTCCGGCGGCGCCGACGATCAGGACGGGCCGGTCCCCAACGGCCGCGGTGCCCGCCAGCACATCGACGGCGAGCGGCCGGCTGGCGCGCTGGGCGATGCGCGCCAGCAATGTCGTCGCGGCGCTGAGATTGGCGGGGTCCTGCCGGCCCATGATCAGCGCGACCCGCGATGCGACCGAATAGGGGAAGCCGGTGCCGGCGACCGCCGCGAGATTGGGGCTCACGCCGATCTTGGCGAAGTCGGGGATGGCAAGCGCGGTCGTGTCGAACAGCGCGAAGCGGCTCTTGCCGGGCAGTGTCGCCCCCGGCCCGCAGGCCAGGTCCGATTTCGTCACGGTGACGGTCTCGAACCAGACTTCGTTGACGCCTGGGCGGAAATGCCGAAGTGGCACGGTGATCGGAAACTGCTGGAAGAGACCGCCCGTTGCGGTATTGAGCGGCACGGTCGCGGCGACGTTGCCGTTGACGAAGATCTCGATATGGCTGTCGCCTGGAAGGACCTCGTTCGAGTAGGCACCATCCAGATAAAGCGTCGCCTCGCCATAGGCGTTGGCATAGAAGTCGCCGGGCATCGCGACGACCGCACGCACGCGCATGCGGCGCCCGGACGATTCCTGGGTGGCGATGCCGAGCTCGGAGAACCGCACCACCTGCCGGTCGGAGATGAAGGGCGCATCGGGCACGTGCCAGCTTGCGGTATCCATGGTCTTGCGGTTGATGTTGGCGGGCCGGGAAACCGGCGCGGTCAGGATCTTGCCGACGATCGCGTCGAGATCCGGCCAGCTTTCGCCGGTGACAAGCAACATGTCGGCGCCCTTCTTCGGGCTCGGCACGAAGCCGAGGAAGCTGCGGCCACCGGCTTCGGCGGGCAGCGCTCCCAGCAGGGCGCGTATCTCTTCGTTCGTGCCGAGTGCGACGGTCAGCGTCCCCGGGCGGACACGGTCCGGCATTTGTTCGGAGACTTTCACCGCCACCTGGCCATAGCGGCCGCGCAAGGCGAGTGCCTGTGCGACGGCGAAGATGCTGTTCGCCGAAATGGCGCGCGAGGCGCCGGGCGCGACGATGACGATCGTGGTCTGGCCGCCCTCGTCGGCGCCGATGGCCGGAAGATCGTCGATGCCGCGCAGGCGGAACTGCTGCGCGTTCGGGCCCTTGAACGTCAGCCGGGTGCCCGCGCCGTCGATGCGTGTCCACAGCTCATAGGTCGAGGCGACCGTGCAGTCCGTCCGATGCCGCTGCAGGACTTCGAAGCTGATCGTATTCTGCCCCGGCCGGAGCAGGCCCTTGCGAACCGCGGTGGAGCTATGCTTGAGGCGATCGGACGAGGCGATGGGCACCTCGATGATCCGCTCGCCATTGAGGCGAACGGCCAGCCGCGACACCTCCGGCATCACCACGAGCGCGTTCTGGAAGGCGACGTCGAGGCTCAGATCGGTTCCTGCTTCGTCCTGCGACAGGTAGAAGGCCCAGCTGCGCGTGTCGCTCTCGCCTTCGAGCGTGACACGCGACGCAGGCAGCAGCGGCTTGAACGCGAAAGCCGGAGCCGGGGTCGGCGCCGCCTCTCGCGATGGAGCGGGGGCAGGGGCCGCAGGCGGCGGCGCGGCCGGCTGCTGGCTCGGCGGGGCGATCATGAAGGGCGCCGGTGCGGGAGCAGGCGACGGCGGCTCCTGTGCGGCAAGATGCGAGATCAGCCCCAGCGCCAGCGGAGCGATCGCAGCCGCGAGAAGGGGTAATCCGAACCGCTTCATTCCGCCGCTCCCGGCCGCGAGGGAGAACGGGAAAACCGGTAGAGACCGAAGAAATAGGAAAGGCCGCGGCTGGTCTGGAATACCGCCATCCGCAGGAAGCGCAGCGTGCCGTAGATCACGCCCATGTTCTGGCGCCGCGCCTTCTGGAACTGGCTCCAGTTATCGGCGTCGGAGAATGCGAGGTCGGCGATGATCCGGCTGTGCAGCGGTTCGCTCGGCTCGTAGCTGCAACCCAGCATGAGCCCCTTGTCGTCGGGAGCAAGGCGCATGACGCGTACGGGCAGCGAGCCGCGCGGCATGTCGATCGTCGTCTCGAACGAAACCTGCCCGACGGTGCCGACCGGCACCTTGTCGAAATCCTTCGACATCACGCGGATGGCGATGCCGTCGACCGATACGTTCTCCGTGACGACCGGGGCGGTCCGGCCGTCGATGGTGATCTCGCCGCGGCGCTTCACGGCAAAGCGACGCGCGGCGCGGCCTTCCGGCCGCTCGGAGACGACGCCGAGCGCACAGCCCGCCATCAGCAGGTTGAGGATGTTCCACAGTCCCACGACCAGGGTCGTGTCGGCGTTGTACGGCTCCGCGACCGTGCGCCAGTAGGTCGCGATGACGCCGAGAAACAGCACGGCGAAGATGATGAAGAACGGTTTGCCGAGCTCGGAAACGCGCCTGCTTTCGAGCGACTCGTTCTTCGCCGTGACCTTGAAGGTCGGCTTGGTCGGCCTCAGCAGCACCGAGATCACCGCCGGCAGCAGGTAGACCGACTGGATGAACTCGTAGAGCTCGGAGATCCACGGCCAGCGATAGCGGCCGTAGAGATAGTTCTGCATCATCAGGTTCACCACCATGTAGCTGAGCACATAGGCGATGAACTCGGCGCCCGAGGCGGTGAAGATCTCCAGGCCGAAGAACAGGTAGAACAGCGGCGCGATCAGGAAGGTCAGCCGCGCGAAGGGGAAGAGCCAGAACAGGGCCGAAGACGAGTAGCAGAGGCGCTGCGGCAGGGAGAGGCCGCTCTTGAACATCGGGCGGTGGAACAGCAGGATCTGCATCATGCCCTGGGCCCAGCGCGAGCGCTGGCCGATGAAGCTGGTGAAGGTCGCCGGCTGAAGGCCCGCGATGAGCGGCTTGTCGACATAGACGCTGTGCCAGCCGGTCGCGTGCAGGGTGATCGCCGTCTCGGCATCTTCCGTGATGCTGCGCCCGGAGAAGCCGTTCGTCGTCTCCAGCGCGGTGCGGCGCAGGACCGCGGCCGAGCCGCAGAAGAACGAGGCGTCCCATTTGTCGAGGCCGCGCTGGATGATGCCGTAGAACATCTCGTTCTCGGAGGGCATCATCTTGAAGGTCTTGAGATTGCGCTCGAGCGGGTCGGGATTGATGAAGAAGTGCGGGGTCTGGACGAGGAAGAGCTTCGGGTCCTGCCCGAAATAGCCGACCGTCTCGGTCAGGAAGCTGCGCGCCGGAGCATGGTCGGCGTCGAAGACGACGATCAGCTCGCCTTGCGAGTTGGCGATGCCGTTGTTGAGATTGCCGGCCTTGGCGCTGATGTTGCGCTCGCGCGTCAGATAGGTGACGCCGAGGCCTTCGCACAGCGTCTGCAACGTCGCGCGGCGCTCCCGCGCGGCGCTGGCCCCGACGAAGTTGTCGGCATTGCATTTCTCGTCGGTGCCGCCGTCGTCGAGCAGAAACACCTTCAGGCGGCCTGGCGGGTAGTCCATCGCCAGTGCGGCCGAGAGCGTCGTCGCCAGAAGCTCCGCGTCCTCATTGTAGGAGGGGACGAAGACATCGACCGTCGGCGCGTTCTCCGGGTCGATCGGCGGCGTCTTGCGCTTGGGCAGCGGCATCGCGACGACGAACAGGCTAAGGAAGAGCATGCCGATATTGTAGAGCTCGGCGAGATAGACGATCAGGCCCGGGATGAAATCCTCGAGCTGGTTGACCGGCGGCAGCGTGCTGGTGGTGCGCCAATAGATGTAGCGCAGCACGATGGCGGTCCCGAGGCCCAGCGCGATCAGCCGCCAGACGCCGTAAGGCCTCAGGAATTTGAGGATGATCATCGCGGCGACCACGATCGCGCCGGCGATCAGATGCGCCTGCAGGCTGATCGGCAGCGTGATGAGCACCACGACCACGATCGCGGTGATGGCCCAGAAGATGACGTAGCTGGCTGTTCGCATCAGGCGTCCGGCAATCTGGGGTTACGCTCAGGGCGCGGGCGGCGGTGGAACGGTCGGATATCCTTCGAGAGGCTTGTCCGGGATGGGCTCGGGGGCTTCCTGCATACGGCGCTCGGCGCGCGGCGCCCGTGCCGGGCGCGGCCGTGCGACGGGCTGCTGCTCGAAGGCATCCGCGGCGGAGGCCTGCGGCACCGGATAGATCGGTGCTCCGGCCCTTCCGAGCTCCGGCGCGGGCGACGGCGCGTCACCGATCGGGTTCCAGCCCGGCCGCCGCAGCGAGGCGTTGATCGAATAGCTGTAGGCGAGGCGCAGCAGGCTCGCTTCCGTGGCGACGGGGTCGCAGACGCGGATGTGGACCGAGATCACCCCCGATCTCGGGAGGAATATGCTGTCTCCGTTCGCCATGCGCTGCCAGGCATAGAGGCAGGCCTCGCCGCCCGCTCCACGCCCGAAGGCGTAGCCGAAGGGGCCGAACTTGTTCTGGACGAAGACGGCTGCCGGGGCCATGGCGACGCCGGGCAGGTGCTCTTCCATCTCCTGTGCGATGGCGAAATCGTCGATGCTCGGTTCCCTCAGCAGATTGCCCTCGACGCCCATGCTGTCCGGGAGATCGGCGGCCGTCAGGAAGGCGACGTGGATCGCGTTCTCGCCAGGCGTGCGGCCGCGCGTCGCCAGGGAAACCACCTGCGAGACGGCGTTGTCGTAGCTGCGCTGCGTGACCCCGGTCACGGGGAGGCTGCCGGGCGGAGGCAGGGCCAGCGCCCTGCCGACATCGACGGTGACGGCTCGCGACGCGCTCATCAGCTCGGAAGTGGAGAGCTTCTGCTCGCCGCAGCCGGCTCCAGCCAGACCCAGGCAGGCTGCTGCTGTGTATATCGCCATGCGCCTAGCCGCCGGGCATCGCCTGGGCTGAGGCGGCCTCGAAACACTCATCGGCGAGCCGGTCGATGTCTGCTCGGCATCGTCATGTCTTGACCATTGGTTAATACAGGTTAACGCGCCGTTACCTTCGACCGTGTGACCGCAATACGACCGTCAGGCTCGAACCCCCGACCGCAATACAGATGATTCGCGAGATTATTCCAACCTTGGATCTTTGCCGGACGGAGTGTCCAGGGCGCGATGCCATGGCGATCAGGCGGTGCGGAGAGGCTCTTTGGTCCGATGATGACGGCCCGCCGACCAGCCGCATGGATTGACAAAGTGGTCGCTTCCGGGCGCCGGCACTTTGAAAACACCTGTTGAGAAGACGTCAGGCCGACGAATCAAGGATCGCATGCGAGCCAAATCGCCATGCAAGAACGGTCGATGAGACTGCAGGCGATGCAGGGCGGCCCGGGGCGTTCAAGTACAAAGCCTTGAGGGATACCGATTCTGCGATCCTCGCCATGGGCGCGGCATTTCCGCCGCGGGCTTGCGCCGTCGCGCCGGGCGCGGCAACAATGGCGGATGATCAGGATATCGATAGCTGCAATCGCCGTTGCCATCCTCGTGGCTGGCTGCGTATCGTCCCCGCCGCGACCGGTCTCGGGCGCGCCGGCTGCCTCGTCCAAGCGGATCGTTCGAGACAGCTTCCAGCTGATCCTACCGGACGGCACGCGCGTGAACCCGGACTCGACCGGCGGCTTCGAACTGCCCAACGGTGATTACGTCAAGCGCGATCCCGGCGGCGCGCTCATCCTGCCGACAGGCGCGCGCTGCCTGCCCGACCAAGGCGGATATCTCTGCCCGTGATCGCGTAGGTCAGGCTATGGCGGCCGGGAATGATCCTTCCGCCTTGTGGGTCTTGATCGCTATGAGCCGCTCGAATGCGGCGCCAAGTCAGCCTCCGTGCTGCTGCGATGCCTTGCCGTCTGCTGCCGCCGTTTCCGCGGCCTGCTGGCGCGATGGCGACGATGTGTTCTCGTCGTCGAGTACATGGTTGTGGCTGCGGTACGCCCATATTTCCTTGGCCGCTTCCCAATGCTCGCGGTCGCGGCCTTCGGGCTGGCCGTCCTTCATCCACAAGCCGTAGGCGATCTTCCTGATCTCGCGTTGTTCGTCCTGCATGGGTCGTCTCCATGACCGTTCCCCGTCGCGCGGCGGGGGATTTTGGCCTCAGGGAGTGCAACGGTCCTGCCGTGCAGGAGATCAACGGCATGCGGGCCGCGCTGTTCCGTCGCCGACCTCAGATTGAGGAGCGGCGCCGGGGCCAGGTCTCAGGCCTTGGCCGGGGTCAGTGCGGCGTCGGCGGATGGCTCCGCTTTCGGCTGAGCCGGGCGGCGCGCATAGCGCTGCGCCAGCACGGCGCAGGCGAAGAGCTGCGCCTGGTGGAAGAGCATCAGCGGCAGCACGATCAGGCCCAGTGCCTGGCCGGGGAAGAGGATGTTGGCCATCGGGATGCCGCTCGCCATGCTCTTCTTCGAGCCGCAGAAGACGATGGCGATCTCGTCCTCCTTCGAAAAGCCGAGGCGGCGGCTGAGGATGGTCGTGATCGCCAGCACCACCGCGAGCAGGACCATGTCGAGCAGCAGGATGAGGCCAAGATCGCCGAGCGTGACCTGCGACCAGATGCCGGCAACCATGCCCTCGCTGAAGGCGGCGTAGACGACGAGCAGGATCGAGCCGCGGTCAACGATAGAGATCGGCGCCTTGTGGCGCTGAAGGAGGGGCCCCACCCAGCGGCGCAGCAGCTGGCCGGCGACGAAGGGCAACAGGATCTGCAGTGCGATGCTCTCCACCGCCTTCGTGCTGAAGCCGCTGCCATGCGAGTTGAGCAGCGCGACGACAAGCAGGGGCGTCAGCACGATGCCGAAGAGGTTGGAAACCGAGGCGCTGCACAGCGCCGCCGCGACATTGCCCCGCGCGATCGAGGTGAAGGCGATCGAAGACTGCACGGTCGAGGGCAGGATGCAGACGAAGATCAGCCCGGCCACGAGCTCCGACGGCAACCAGCCACCGAAGAGGCGCGTCAGCAGGAGGCCGAGCAGGGGGAAGAGCACATAGGTGCTGGCGAAGACCAGCGATTGCAGCCGCCAGTGCAGCAGCCCCTCCCAGACCGCCAGCGGCGAGAGGCGCGCCCCGTAGAGAAAGAACAGAAGGGCGACCGCCACCGTGACGGCATCGTTGGCGATCTCGGCACCGACCCCGCGCGCCGGCAGGATGGCCGCGACCGCGACCGTCGCCATCAGCGCAATCAGATAAGGGTCGATGCCGAAGCGGGCGAGGGTGCGGCGGATCATCTGCGGTCCTTCAGGTGAGATGCTGCCTTCTAATCCTTTTCCGCCTTATTTTGATCCGGACTGGACATGATATCGCTCATCATGAATCATGATAACATGAAGCCGCTCGATCCCGTCCTGTTGCAAAGCTTCCTCAAGGTCTGCGAGACGCTGAGTTTCACCGAAGCCGCGCGGCAGCTCGGTCTCCGCCAGTCCTCGGTCAGCCAGCATGTCGCGCGATTGGAGAAGAGGGTCGGGCGGCGGCTATTGTCGCGCGACACACATGAGGTGCGCCCGACGCCGGACGGCGACGCCATCCTGCCCTTCGCGCGGGAGGTTCTGGAGGCCGGCAATCGGATCGAGCGCTATCTCAAGGGCTCGACACTGCGCGGGCGGCTCCGGCTCGGAGTTTCCGAAGACTTCGCCTATACGGCGCTGCCGGACATTCTGGCCGAATTCGCCATGCAGCATCATGCCGTCGATCTCGAACTGACGGTCGGCCTCAGCGGCCTGCTCTACGAGCAATACGATGCCGGCGATCTCGACCTGATCTTCGCCAAGCGCCGCAAAGGCGACGAGCGCGGGGAAGTCGCATGGCAGGAACGCCTCGTCTGGATCGGGCGGCCGGGTGCAAGATTGGCCGAGCAGCGCGAGGTGCCGCTGGTGCTCTATCCGCCGCCGAGCATTACGCGCGTCCATGCGATCGAGACGCTGGAGCAGGCCGGGCGCGCCTGGCGCGTCGCCTGCACCAGCGGCAGCCTTGCGGGCCTGCGCGCGGCGACGGTGGCAGGGCTCGGCATCACCGCCCATTCGGCCCGGCTGATTCCGCCGGGGCTGGCCGAGGTCGAGCCGCGCGAGGCGCTGCCGACGCTCGGGACGATCGAATTCGTCGTCATCGGCGGACAATCGCATCAGGAGGCGGCGCGGGCGCTTGCTGCCAGCATCCTGTCAGGTGCGGGGCGCCTCCTTCCTTCAGTGCCGACGCGGCGCGGCAGGAAGGTCTAGCTACGCATGCTCTGCGTCCAGCGAGGCGCATCTTCAGCGAGGCTCCTCACGTCGGAAGCATCGTGGTTCGGAACGGATATCGCTCCGCCGTTGTCAAACACGAAAGGAACTTCGTGGTAGCGAATACGGAGGTTCATTCGGGGGAGGAACCGATGCCTGTCGTGCTGATGTTCGCTGAGAGTTTGCGCCGCCACATCGGCCTCATCATCGTCGCTATATTCACGCTCGGTATCGCCATGCTCGTCAGCGACGAGACGAAGAACAGCCTCGACATGGACGGCGTCAGGATATTCGCCGGCTATCTTGGAATTGCGATCTGGTGTCTCGCCAGCCTCTATGCGGCGCATCGGCTGGTGTGGCTCGCCCTCGTCGCGCGCGATCCTTCGCCACTCAGGACATTCCTGAAGCCGTGCAAGAGCTTCCTCCTGGATGGCCCGCGCATGGCCAATTTTGTCGTGGGAATGGCGGCCATTACGGCCTTCGTTGCGGGGTTCGGCGTCCTCAAGGGCGCGATCGCCGTGCTGAACCCATTCAAATGGGACGTCGCATTCTCCGATATCGATCGCGGGCTGCATTTCGGCCGGTTGCCGCATGAATACTTCTGGTGGCTGATCGAATGGCCGGCGGGCATTTGCATCGTCAATCTCTTCTATAATCTGTGGTTCTTCATCATGATCGGAACCATTCTGATCACCGTCGCCGCTCGCGAAGATGCGCCCCTGCGCCAACAATATCTCATGACGTTCATGGCGATCTGGCTCGTCGCGGGGTTCTTCATCGCCACCGTCTTCTCTTCCGCCGGACCCTGCTTCTTCGAGGATCTGGGCCTCGGCGACCGCTACAAGCCGCTCATGGATGCGCTGGCGCGCTCATCCAAAACCTGGCCGATCTGGGCGTTGTCTACCCAGGACATGCTATGGGAAGGCTATACGGGCGAACGCCCGGGCGCGCTCGGGATCAGCGCCTTCCCCTCCATCCATGTGGCGACTTCGGTCCTGTTCGCCCTGTATTACAGCGAACGCCGGAAGCTCGTCGGGGTTTTCATGTGGATCTTCGCCGTGATCATTATGATCGGCTCGGTCGTCCTCGGCTGGCACTATGCGGTCGACGGCTATACGGGCGCGATCCTGGCCTGGATCATTTGGCGAGTCGTCGGAGTCTACACGCAGCGCAAGGCTGGTGTCGTCGAAGCGAGCGTCCAGCCGGCCTGATCGCGAGAACACGGCTTTCCGGATGCCTCGGTAGCCGCAGACCCTAATCCCGCGCCAGCGCGACCACCGGGTCGAGGCTCGCGGCGTTGCGGGCCGGCAGGAAGCCGAAGGTCAGGCCGATCAGCGTCGAGCAGGTGATGGCGACGGCGAAGGCCTCGCCCGAATAGATGAAGCTCACCTGCGAGCCCGAGGCTTCGAAGGCGAAGCCGATGGCGAGCGCCAGCCCGATTCCGAGCGCGCCGCCGATGAAGCAGACGAGCGAGGCCTCGATCAGGAATTGCTGGAGGATGTCGCCGCGGCGCGCGCCGACCGCCATGCGCAGGCCGATCTCGCCCGTGCGCTCGATCACCGAGACCAGCATGATGTTCATCACGCCGATGCCGCCGACCAGGAGCGAGATCACCGCTATCGAGGAGATCATCAGCGTCAACGTCGCGGTGGCGTTGGTGATGGTGTTGCGGATCTCGTCCTGGTTCAGGATGAAGAAGTCCTTGGTGCGATGGCGATGGGTCAGGAGTTCCGTCACGGCCTCCTGCGCCGCCGCCATCGGCGTCTCGTCATCGACGCGCAAGGTGATGCTGCGCAGCGAGAGATCGCCGAGGAAGCGGCCTTGCACGGTAGTGTAGGGCAGAAAGACCTGCGGGTTCTGGCTGCCGCCGAAGCCGCCCTGCTGCTGGCGCATCACGCCGACGATGCGGCAGGGCACGGAGCCGATCAGGATCACCGTGCCGATCGGATCGGCCGGACCTTGCGGGAAGAGCACGCCCTGCGCGTTCTCGTCGATGACGACGTCCTGCGCGAGCGTGCGGACGTCCGACGCGTCGAAGAAGGAGCCGCGCGCCAGCACGCTGCCGCGCACGTCGAAATAGCGTTCGCTGACGCCGTTGACCTGCGCGGTGGCCTCGATATTGCCGAAGCGGATCGTCGCGCTGGTCGTCACCGTCGGCGTCACGCTCGCGGCATAGGGCTGGGCAGCGAGGACCTGAGCGTCGAGCACGGTCAGGGTTCGGACCCGGCCGGAGCGCAAATCGCCGAAGCCGGCGCCGGGGAAGATTTCGAGCGTGTTGGTGCCGAGGCCGGAGATGTTCTGCAGCACGTTGCGCTTGGCGCCCTCGCCGAGCGCGACGACGCTGACGACGGCCGCGATGCCGATGACGATGCCGAGCATGGTCAGGGTCGTCCGCAGCTTGTGGGCGGCCATGGCGCGCACCGCCATGCCGAACGCCTCCTTCAGCCGGCCGAAGGCGGCGCGCAGGCGCCCGGCCGGCGGCGGGACGGGGGAGGGCGGAATCGCGGCTTCGGACTGAGGCGCCGTGCGCCGGTCGGCGACGATCCGGCCGTCGCTGAGCTCGATGATGCGATGGGCGCGCGCTGCGACATTCATGTCGTGAGTGACGAGAATGACGGTGTGGCCCTCGCGGTTGAGTTCCTCGATCAAGGCGAGCATCTCCTCGCCGCTCTTGCGGTCGAGCGCGCCGGTCGGCTCGTCGGCGAGGAGGACGCGGGCGCCGTTCATCAGCGCGCGTGCGACCGAGACGCGCTGCTGCTGGCCGCCCGAGAGTTCGGAGGGCCGATGCGTCGCACGGGTGGCGAGGCCGAGCCGCTCCAGCAGCATGGCGGCGCGTTTCTGGCGCGGGCCGGGCGTGATGCCGGCATAGATCGCGGGCACCTCGACATTGGCCAGTGCCGTCAGCTCCGAGAGCAGGTGGTAGCGCTGGAAGACGAAGCCGAAATATTCGCGCCTGAGCCGCGCGAGCTCGTCGGGATCGAGGTCGCGGGTCGGGCGCCCGTCGATCTCGTAGGTGCCGCCTGTCGGCCGGTCGAGGCAGCCGATGATGTTCATCAGCGTCGACTTGCCGGAGCCGGACTGGCCGACGATCGCGACCATCTCGCCCGCTTCGATGACGAGATCGGCGCCGTCGAGCGCGGATACGGTCGCTTCGCCGCTGCCGAAGTCGCGCCGCACGCCTGCGAGACGGATGAGCGGCACGCCCATCTCAGAACCCGAAGGCCGAACGGGGGCGCCGGGTCTGGCGCGTGGCGTCCGGGCCGCCGGCGCTGCGGGTGGTGACGACGCGCTCGCCCGCCTTCAGGCCCGAGCTGATCTCGGCGACGATCTTGTTGTCGAGCCCGACGGTGACCTTACGCTGCTCCGGCTTGCCGTCCGCGCCGAGGACATCGACGAAGGTATTGGGGCCGCGGCGGCGTATGGCCGTGGAGGGCACGGTGACGACGTTCTGCGCCCGGCCGACGATCACCGTGACCTGCGCGGTCATCGAGGTCATCAGGCGCCCCTCCGCGTTCGGCACCTCGAAGAGGGCGTTGTAGTAGACCGCGCTGGTGCTCGTGGATGAGGAACTGCTGGCGGCGGAGGAGCTCGTGGCGTTCTGCGTCTTCAGCGTGTCAGGGGCCGGCTCGACGAAGGAGATCTTGCCGGGGAAGCGCTGTTCCGGCGCGCCGAGCACGCTGAAATAGACCTCCTGCCCGGCCTTCACTCTGAGCACGTCGGCTTCCGAGATCTTCGCCTTCACCGTCATCGTCGAGACGTCGCCGAGCACGACGATGGTCGGCGCCGACTGGACGGAGTTCAACGTCTGGCCTTCCTGGGCGACGACGGCGAGCACGGTGCCGGCGCTCGGCGCGGTGATGCGGGTATAGCCGAGATTGGCGCGGGCGTTCTCGACCTTGACCTGGCTCGAGACGATCTGCGCGTCGAGCGCCTCGATCTGGGCGCCGGTCGTGTTGACCGTCATCTCGGCGTTCTCGTAGGCGTCGCGCGAGACGGCGTTCTGGCCGATCATCTGCTTCTGCCGGGCGAGCACGGCCTGGGCATAGACGAGGCTGGCCTTGCGTTCCGTGCGCTGCGCCTTGAGCGCGGCGAGATCGGCCTCGGCCGAGCGCAATGTGTTCTGCAGGGTGACGCCGTCGATCTGGGCGATCAGATCGCCCGCTGCGACGTTGTCCCCGAGTTTGACCTTGAGCGAGACGACGCGGCCGGTCGCCTGCGCGCCGACGCTGACCTGCCGGATCGGCTCGAGCGCGCCGGAGGCGAGCACGGCTTCCTCGACATTGCCCATCGTCGCCTCGACGCTCGGGAGGCTGACGGCCTCGGCCGGCGTGGCCTGCCGAGCCTGCCAGACATAATAGCCGCCGGCGGCCGCGACGATCAGGGCAGGGAAAAGGAGGCGGCGCAGCCTCATGGTTGCGGTTCCTCTATGGGAATGAGGCGCGGGCGCGGCCCGGTTTCGCCGTCGATCACGGCGGGCACGGAGACCGCGACGGGCCTGAGCCAGCCGCCGCCCAGCGCCTTGTTGAGAGCGATGAACTGGGTGACGAGCGCGACCCTACTCTGGATCAGCGATTCCTCGGCGCCATATTCCGAGCGCTGCGCTTCGAGCACATCGAGGAAGCTGACATTGCCGGAGGCATAGAGCGCACGGGACAACCGCGCCGCCTCGCCCGAAGCGCGGGCTGCTTCCGACAGGCTGCCGAGCCGGAGCCTTTCCTGCCGCAGCCCGACCAGCCCGTTCTCGACATCCTGCAAGGCGGTGAGCACGGCGAGCCTGAACGCCGCGTCCTGTCGGTCTCGCTGGGCCCTGGCCGCATCGACCGCCGCCGCCAGCTCGCCGCCGTTGAAGATCGGCACGCTGAGGCTGGGGCCGATCGACCAGCCGATGGCGCTGTTCTTGGCGAGGTCGCCGAGCTTGATCGCCGAGGTCGAGATGCTGCCGGTCAGCGAGACCGACGGGTAGCGGTTGGCCTCCGCCTGGCCGATGCGCGCGGTCGCCTGCGCGAGCAGGCGCTCGGCCGAGCGGACATCGGGGCGGCGGCGCAGCACATCGGCGGGAATGCCGGCGCGCGGCGGCGCCGGCGTCGCGGGCACCGCGGCCGGGCGGGCGAAGTAAGGAGCCATCGCGGCCGGCGGGCGGCCCGTCAGCACGGCAAGCCGATGCTGGTTCTGGGCGAGCGAGGTTTCCAGCAGGGGAATCTGCGATTCCGTGCTCGCGGCCTGTGCGGTGGCGCGGGAGGTGTCGATGGCGGAGATGTCGCCGGCCCGAAAACGGGTGCGGGTCAGCGCCTCGGTCTCGCGCTGGGTCCGCGCCGTGCTGCGGGCGAGCGCGATCCGCGCCTGCAGGCCGCGCGACTCGACATAGGTCGAGGCGACATCGCCGATCAGCGTCAGCATGACGGAGTCCAAGTCGTCGAAGGCGGCGTCCGTGCCGTATGTCGCGGCCTCGACGGCGCGGTCGCGGGCGCCGAACAGGTCGATCTCCCACGACGCGTCGAAGCCGGCGCGGAAGCTGTTGCGGGTCACGAGCGCCGAGCGCGAGCGGTTGGCGATGGCGCCGCCATCGACCTGCGGGAAGAGCGCGCCGACCGCCTGCTCGCGCGCGGCACGGGCATCGCGGATGCGGGCCTTGGCTTGCGCGACATCGAGATTGCCGGCGATGGCCTGATCGATCAGCGCATTGAGCGTGGGGTCGCGGAGGCTGCGCCACCATTCGGATGGCTTCGGCGCCTTCGGCCCGCTCGTCGTCGCGCTCCAGCGCTGCGGCATGTCGAGCGTGGGCGGCGTGTAGTCCGGCCCCACGGCACAGGCGCCAAGACTCAACGCCAGCATCAGCAGGGTTGCGGAGCGAATCATCGCGGCCACAATGCCGCGAAAACCCGAGGCCGCCAGCCTTTCACCCCGTCCATGCGCAATATTTCGTCCCTATGGCAATCCTGCCAGTAAAGGGGCGGAGATTGCAGCTAGATGGCCATGCGATGCGAAAGCGTCTTGACCGTCATGTAGTGCGACAGGCCCTCGGCCCCGCCCTCGCGGCCATAGCCGCTATCCTTGACGCCGCCGAACGGCACCTCCGCGACGGAGGCTTCCAGCGTGTTGATCGAGACGTTGCCGGCCTCGATGCCTTCGGCGATCTGGTCAGCGCGCGCCGCGGAATGCGTGAAGGCGTAGGCGGCGAGGCCGAAGGGCAGCGAGTTCGCCTTTTCGAGGGCTTCCTCGACCGAACGCACCGGGTTGATCAGCGCCATCGGGCCGAAAGGCTCTTCGCGCATGGCACGGGCATCGTCCGGCAGATCGGCGATCACCGTCGGCGGGAAGAAATAGCCGCGATTGCCGAGCCGCTCGCCGCCGGTGAGCACGCGGGCGCCGCGAGCACGGGCATCGGCGGCGAGGGTTTCCAGCGCCTCGATGCGGCGGTGGTTGGCGACCGGGCCCATCTGCGTCTCCGCGTCGAGGCCGTTGCCGACCGTCACCGCCTGCGCCTTCTCGACGAAGGCCTTGGTGAAGCGCTCGTAGATCGATTCCTGCACGAAGAAGCGCGTCGGCGAGGTGCAGACCTGGCCGGCATTGCGGACCTTGCGGGTGGCTGAGAGATGGCCGGCCGCGACCGGGTCGACATCGTCGCAGACGATGACCGGGGCGTGGCCGCCAAGCTCCATCAGCACGGGCGTCATGTGGCGCGCGGCCAGCTCCGAGAGGTGCTTGCCGACGGCGGTCGAGCCGGTGAAGGCGACGAGGCGGGTCTGCGCCTGCGGGATCAGATAGCTCGAGATCTTGGCCGGCACGCCGAAGACGAGGTTGAAAACGCCGGGCGGCACGCCGGCATCGTGCAAGGCGCGGGCGATGTGGAGGGCGCCGGCCGGCGTCTCCTCCGCCGCCTTGATGATGATCGAGCAGCCCGCCGCGAGCGCGCCCGCGATCTTGCGGCAGGGCTGGCTCATCGGGAAGTTCCAGGGCGAGAAGGCCGCCACCGTGCCGACCGGCTGATGCATCACGACATAGCGGATGCCGGGCTCGCTCGGTATGACGCGGCCATAGGCGCGCTGGCCCTCGGCCGCATCCCATTCGAAGAACTCGCAGCCGCGGACCACCTCAAGCCGCGCCTGGGCCAGCGGCTTGCCGTGCTCCAGCGTGATCGCGAAGGCGATCTCCTCGACGCGCTCGCGCATCAGCGCGGCGGCCTTCAGCATGATCTCGGCACGGATGCGCGGCGCCATCCGGCTCCAGACCTTGAAGCCCTCGGCGGCGGCCGCGAGGGCATCGTCGAGATCGGCATGGGAGGCGAGGGGGACCGCACCGATGACGCTTTCGTCGGCCGGGTTCAGAACCGGCTGCTCCTCGGCCGTCTTCCGCCAGGCGCCGCCGATATAAAGCTTGAGGTCGGGATAAATCGTCATGAAAGCCTCGGCTGGCGGCGTGTTCAGCGGTCCGTCGGGGTCGTTTCCGCTAGTCTCAACGAGACCATAGGTGCGGGCTCATTCTGTGATCCAGTCGGATAAATCAGATAAATTCAGATTGATCTGATTATGAATAATGTGGGTTTGCTGCGAGCGTCATTCCGGGGCGAAGCAAAGCTTCGACCCGGGAATCTCACGACGAGAAGGCGCTGGTTTCCGAGATGCCCGGGTCAAGCCGAGGGCATGACGGTAGGTGCGCCTACCGCACGAGCGTCCGCACGCGGTTCTCGATCAGCCTGACCAGCCCGAGCGCCGTCATTTCGGAGGATTTCGGGTTCGAGGCCAGCGGACGGTTCTCTATGGCGATCTCCAGCTTCCCGAAGTCGCCGCGCGCGCTGAGCTGGTGGCCGTTGCCACCGGCGGCCGGGTCGGCGATGAGCTCGACGCGGGTACGATCAAGCCCGAGGCCGGCCAGCGCCGAGATCACCGCGACATTGGCATTCTGGGGGAAGCGGGAGGCGGCTTCGCGGGCAGTGCCGATGAAGAAGGATGTCGCTTCAGTCAGCTCGTCGAGCGCGACGAGGCTTTCGGCCGGGGTGCCGCGCCATGCGGAGGGTGGCTTGACGATGCGATGGACCACTTCGTCGAGCGGCAGCACGGAGGCCGCGGCGATGGCGTCGATGCCGGCGAGCGCGCCGGGCGGGATCAGGATCTGGCTACAATGGGCCTCGGCCGTGGCGACCAAGCGGTAGAGCAGCGCGGTATCGCAGAAGGCGCTGGTCGAGGCGACGGCGAAGGCGGGCGCGGATCGGAGCGCCGCCTCGCCCCAGATGCCGACCGACTCGCGCCCGGCCGCCTCGACGACGAGATCGAGATCGAGGCCTTCGAGTGCGTCGGGCGTCGTAATCATGGTTGCACCGGCCGGAGCATCACCGGCTCCGGCGGCATTGCGGACACCGACCGCGGCGATGACAATATCGGTGCCGCCATCACGGTCCGCCAGCAATTCGACGATGCGGCGGTTGATGGCGCCCCAGCCGATCAAAGCGAGGCGCAGGGGCTTGCGAGGGTGGTGCGTCATGAGCCTTTGCCCGTGTGGAGCGCAAGGTCGAGCAGTGCGCCGCCGTTCAACCCTTCGAGCATGCTGAAGTGGTGGCCCGGGCAGATCAGCGGGGCCGGCGCCTGCCACCTTTGCGCGAGAGCGGTCGATTGCGCCTTGAAGGCGTCGCTCTCGCCTTCGCCGACGGCGAAAGCGATCCGCGCCGTTTGCGGGCGAGGCTGGACGATGGGGCTGAGCCGCGTCGCACGCGCCGCGTCGTCGAGGCCGAGCATGCGGCCGAGGGGGAGATAGCCAAGCGGCTTCAGGTCGAACAGGCCGGAGAGCAGCAAAGCCGAGGCGATCGGCGGGGCTTCGGCTGCGCAAAGCGCCATGGCTGCGAGATGCGCGCCGGCGGAATGGCCGCAGATGTGCAGGCTGTTGGCATCGAGGCCGAGCGCATCGGCTTCACGGACGAGGAAGTTCAGCGCCGCGACAGTTTGGGCGATGCTCGCTTCCAGCGGCGTGTCCGGCGCCAGCCCGTAATTCGGCATGGCGACGGCGTAGCCGGCATCGAGCAGCCCTTGTGCGAACTGGGCATGCTGCACCTTGTCCGAGGCCTGCCAGTAACCACCATGGATGAAGACGAAGATCGGCGTAGGGCTCGCTCCGGCGGGACGATAGAGGTCGAGCGTTTCGAAGCGGCCGGGGCCATAGGCGAGGTCGACGCCGCCATGATTGGCGCGGAAGGCCTCGCCGTCGCAGCTCCACTGTCGGAACAGCGCCTTCATGTCGGCCTGCAGGCGCGGGCTGTATTGCCGGCCGAGATCGCGCAGCGTGTAGCCCTCGACGATCGTGTCGGGCAGCGGCTGCGGAGCGAGGTGCCGGGCGCGGATGGTCAGGCCGGGCTCTGTCTTGGGCTGAAGGCGGATCGGCGGGCGGAAGCCGGCGAAGACCTCGCGCCAGGCGAGCTCAACGGTGTGGCGAGAGAGATGGAAGGCTTCCGGCCGGTCGGTCTGCCAGATCATGCCGGTGAGGTGATGCGGGCCGCAGCCTGCGGCGATCAGCCCAGCCAGGATGTCGCTCAGCGCGTCCCGCAAGGCCTCGACCGGATCGGCCTCAGCGCTGTGGGCCACGATCTCAGACTCCGACATAGCGATGCACCAGCTCGGCATTGGCGGCGAGGTCGTTGCTTGAGCCCGACCAGACCGTGCGGCCTTTTTCGATGATGTAGTGCCTGTCGGCGATGCGCTTGAGCACGTTGATGTTCTTGTCGATCAGCAGGATCGACTGGCCCTGCGCCTTCAGAGCCTCGATGCAGCCCCAGATCTCGGCCCGGATCACTGGCGCCAGCCCCTCGGTCGCCTCGTCGAGGATCAGGAGCTTCGGGTTGGTCATCAGCGCGCGGCCGACCGCGAGCATCTGCTGCTCGCCACCCGACAGCGTGCGGGCGGACTGGCCGGCGCGCTCCTGCAGGCGGGGGAAGAGGGCGTAGACCCGTTCCAGCGTCCAGGGCGAAGAGCGCTTCAGCCGGTTCGAGGCGGTGGCGACGAGGTTCTCGCGCACGCTCAGCGTTGGGAAGACCTGCCGCCCCTCGGGCACGAGGCCGATGCCGCAGCGGGCGATCTTCTCCGGCGCGATGCCGGCTACCGCGCGCCCTTCGAAGCTGATCTCGCCGCCCTTCGGCGCGAGCAGGCCCATGATCGAGCGCACCGTGGTGGTCTTGCCCATGCCGTTGCGGCCGAGCAGCGTCACGACCTCGCCCTCGGCGATGTCGAGGCCGACATCGAACAGCACCTGGCTCCTGCCATAGGCGGATTGCAGGCTGCGCACGCTCAGCATCAGGCGTCTCCCTCGCCGAGATAGGCGATGCGCACTTCCGGATTGTCGCGGATCTCGTTGGCGGTGCCGGTCGCGATGACGCGGCCATAGACGAGAACGGAGATGCGGTCGGCCAGCGCGAAGACCGCATCCATGTCGTGCTCGACCAGGAGCATGGTGATGCGGCCCTTCAGCGCGGAGAGCATCGCGACCATCTGTTCGCTCTCGGCATGGCCCAGCCCTGCCATCGGCTCGTCGAGCAGCAGCAGGCGCGGCTCGCAGGCGAGCGCAATCGCGAATTCGAGCTGCTTCTGCTCGCCATGGGAGAGATCGGCGACCTTGACCTCGGCGCGGTGGCTCAGGCCTGCCGTAGCGAGATGCTGGCGGGCGCGGCCGCGCAGGCCCTCGTCGCGGCGCGCATTGGCGAAGAAGCGGAAGCTGTGCCCCTCATGCGCCTGCACCGCGAGCGCGACATTGTCGAGCATCGTGAAGTCCGGCAGGAGCTGGTTGATCTGGAAGGTGCGGGCGAGGCCGCGCCCGACGCGCTGCGACGTCGGCAGGGCGCCGATCTCCTCGCCCTCCAGCAGGATCGCGCCCTCGTCCTGGGTCAACTCTCCGAAGAGCTGGGTGATCAGCGTGGTCTTGCCGGCGCCGTTCGGGCCGATCAGCGCATGGATCTCGCCGTCGCGTACGTCGAGATCGACGCCGTCGGTGGCGACGAGCCCGCCGAAACGCTTGCGCAGGCCGCGCACCGAAAGGAGCGGTCGCGTCATGGTGATGTCGGTCATGGCGCGCTCCTGCCGCCGAGGCCGAGGCGGTTGAAGAGCCCGGTCAACCCGCCCTGGGTGAAGAGCACGACCAGCAGCAGGATCGGCCCGAGCACGAGCTGCCAATGCTCGGTCCAGCTCGTCAGCACGGTTTCGAGGATGACGAGGGCGGCGGCGCCCAGCAGAGGCCCGAGCAGGGTGCCGACGCCGCCGAGGATGACCATGATCATCAGCTCACCGGATTTGGTCCAGTGCAGCATGTCCGGGCTGACGAAGCGCAGATAGTTCGCCATCAGCGCGCCTGCGAGGCCGGCACCCATGCCGGAGATGACGAAGGCGGCGAGCTTGTAGCGATAGGGCGCGATGCCGATCGCGGCCATGCGCCGCTCGTTCTGGCGGATGCCTGCCAGCACCATGCCGAAGCGCGAGCCGACGATGCGCCAGAGCAGCAGGAAGACCAGGGCGGCGACGACGAGGCAGATGAAATAGAAGGTCGTATCGTCGCGGGTGTTGAGCTCGAACAGCGCATTGCGGCGGCGGATCGTCATGCCGTCGTCGCCGCCATAGGCCTTGAGCGAGACGAAGAGGAAGAACAGCATCTGCGCGAAGGCGAGCGTGATCATGATGAACTGCACGCCGCTGGTGCGTAAGCTGAGCGCACCGATGAGGCAGGCGAACAGGCCGGCGACGAGGATCGCTGCGGGCAGCGTGATCAGGAGCTGGTCCGTGCCGGGGATGAAGCCGAGGAAGAGGGCGTCGTCCGTCATGGTCCGATAGAGGATGCCGACGACATAGCCGCCGATGCCGAAGAAGGCGGCGTGGCCGAAGGACACCATCCCTCCGAAGCCGAGCGCCAGATTGAGGCTGGCGGCGGCGATGGCGTAGATCAGGACGCGGGTCGCCAGCGGCACCAGCGCCGGCTGGCCGATCGCCTTGACGACGAAGGGCAGGGCGATCAGCGCAACAGTGAGCGCGAGCAGCGCGATGGTGCGGCCCAGTGCGGGCGTCGCGGCATGTGCGCGGGTGAGGGCGTCGTCAGACATGGGCGGGGAACAGTCCCTTGGGCCGCACGAGCAGCACGATCGCCATGAGCAGGTAGATGCCCATCGAGGCGAGGCCGGCGCCGAGCGCGTCGGCTTCCGAGCCGGTCATGACATGGCGCAGCAGGCCCGGCATGAAGGCGCGCAGCGAGGTGTCGACGAGGCCGACGATCAGCGCGCCGAAGAAGGCACCGCGGATCGAGCCGACGCCGCCAATCACCACCACGACGAAGGTCATGATCAGGATCTGCTCGCCCATGCCGACCTGCACGGCGAGGATCGGCCCGGCCATCAGCCCGGCGAGGCCGGCGAGCAGGGCGCCGAGACCGAAGACGGCCGTGTAGAGCAGGCGGACATCGACGCCGAGCGCGCGGACCATCTCGCGATGAGTGGCGCCGGCGCGCACGAGCATGCCGACGCGGGTGCGGTTGATCAGCAGGTAGAGCCCGAGCGCGACGAGGAGGCCGACCGCGATGATGGCCAGCCGATAGACCGGATAGATCAGGCCGGGCAGGAGCTGGACCGAGCCGTTGAGCGCCGGGGGCACCGAGACGAAGAGCGGCTGGCGGCCGAACAGGATCGTCACGCTCTGGTTGAAGATCAGGATCAGCGCGAAGGTCGCCAGCACCTGGTCGAGATGGTCCCGCGCATAGAGCCGGCGCAGCACGACCACCTCCATCACCATGCCGATGATCGCAGCGGCGGCGAGGCCGGCCAGCACCGCGAGCAGGAACGAGCCGGTCTGCGCCGCGGCGAACGCGGCCGCATAGGCGCCGACCATGTAAAGCGAGCCATGGGCGAGGTTGATCACGCCCATGATGCCGAAGATGAGCGTCAGCCCGGCCGCGAGCAGGAACAGCATCACGCCGAACTGCAGGCCGTTGAGCAATTGTTCGAGAACGAGCGTCATCGCTGCCATATCCGGGCGGAGGCTCCAGAGGCCGTCCGCCGTCGTTCCAAAGCCGGAGGGGCTTACCCTGCGATGGAAACGCGCCGTCATTCCGGGCTTGTCCCGGAATCCATCATCGAGCGCTGAGCGTTACGATGGATTCCGGATCGGCGCCGCTCGCGCGGCTTGTCCGGAATGACGACTGCCTTTCCAATGCTGTCCAGGGTTATCGATTCAGAGCTTGCAGTCCTTGGCGTAGACGTCGCCATGGTCGCTCAGGACCTTGTCGACCGTCTTCAGGACCGGCGTGCCGTCCGCACCCTTCTCGACCTTGAGCGCGTACCAGTTCTGGATCGGATGCTGGTTCTTGCCGAACTTGAAGGCGCCGCGCACCGACTGGAAATCGGCCTTGGCGAGGGCGGTGCGGAGCGCCGCGACATCGGTCTTGCCGCTCGTCGCCTTGAGGGCGGAGGCAATGGCGAGCGCGGTGTCGTAGCCCTGGCTGGCATAATAGGTCGGCACGCGGTTGTAGGCCTTGGTCCAGGCTTCCACGAACTTCTTGTTCGCCGCGTTGTCGAAGTCGGTGTTCCAGTGGGCGGTGACGTTGAGCCCGACGGCGGCGTCGCCGACGGCCTTCAGGGTGGTGGCATCGAGCGAAGGCTCGGCGAGCACCATCGGCACCTTACCGAGCAGGCCGGCCTGCTGGTACTGGCGCAGGAAGGCGATGCCGAGGCCGCCCGGATGGAACTGGAAGACGACGTCGGGATTGGCCGAACGGATCTGCGCCATCTCGGGTGCGAAGTCGGTCTGGTCGAGGCGGGTATAGACCTCGCCGACGACCTCGCCCTTGAACAGGCGCTTGAAGCCGGTGAGCGCATCCTTGCCGGCCTGGTAGTTCGGGGCGAGGATGAAGGCCTTCTTGTAGCCGAGATTGGTGGCGTATTGCCCGGCGCTCTCATGCAGGCTGTCGTTCTGCCAGGCGACGACGAAGTAGTTCTCGTTGCACTCCTTGCCGGCGAAGTTCGAGGGCGCTGCGTTGGGGCTGACATAGAGCGCGCCGGAATCGACGATGTCGGGCACGGTCGCGCCGGCGACGTTCGAGAAGACGATGCCGGTCATGATCTTGATGCCGTCGGTCTTCAGCATCTTCTCGGCGATCTGCTTGCCCTGGCCGGGCTTCAGCGCGTCATCCTCGACGACGAGCTCGACCGGCACGCCGCCGAGCTTGCCTCCCTCCATGTCGATGGCAAGCTTGAACGCGTCGCGGATGTCCTGGCCGAGATAGCCGCCGGGACCCGAAAGCGTGGTGATCATGCCGATCTTGACCGGCTGCTGGGCGAAGGCGGTGGAGGCCAGCAGCAGCGATGCCAGGCCGAACGAGGCGGCCAGTCCTGTCTTCGTGTGTTTGAGCATGGTTGTCTGGTTCCCCTGTTTATTGGTCGTTGAATTCATGATTTCCCCGGCTTGTCCACGGTGAGGACAACCTGATCCCGCGATACCGGAAGGTAACGAAACGATACCTCGCTTCCCGCCTCTTCGATCCTGCCGAAGGACGGCGGAGCAAAATGATAGGGCGCGACTATCATATGTTCCCCCGCGCAACGACGCAGGATGCGGTCACGCATCGACAGCGCTTCGGAGGGGTTTCCGCAGAAATTCGAGTTCAGCCCGGAAATGATCAGCTGGATCGGATGATGGATGAGATCGGCCAGAAAACAAACATCGTTCTCCTCCGTCTTCAGTCTGACGATGGTCATTCCCGGCGAGTGGCCGGGCGCGGGCTCGAGAGACAAGCCGGGCGCGATCTCCGCCGGCGTCTCGACGGCAGTGAGGACACCCGCCTCGACCAGCGGCAGGACGCTGTCGACGAAGGCGCCGTGCAGGGTGGCGCCGGACGGGTCGGCGTCGTGGAGCGCCGACCAGTGATCGAGCTCGGCGCGGGGGGCCACATAGCGCGCCCTCGCGAATGTCGGCCGCCAGCGCTGCCCGTCATGGACCGTGTTCCATCCGACATGATCGGCGTGGAGATGGGTATTGACGACGAGATCGATACTGTCGGGAGGAAAGCCCAGCGCCGTCAGGACGTCGAGGAAGCGCCCGGAGCGGCGATGCCATGCCGGGCGATCGGGCCGTTCCTTGTCATTGCCGATGCCCGCATCGATCAGGACGGTCAGGCCCGGCCGGGCGATCACATAGCTGTTGAAGCTGAGATCGAGCGTCGCGTTCGCGGCATCGACGGCGCTTTCGGGCAATCGCGCGGCGGCCGCCGCCAGATCGGCCTGCGTCAGCGAGCCGAACATCGCCTTCGCCGGCCAACCGATGCCCTCGATGTCGGCGACCCGATAGATTCGGGTCGAACCGATGCTCAGCAGGTCAGCCGTGGCAGAGAGCTCGGGAAGTCGCAGGCGCGTCACCTCGGCCATGTCACGGCACCCGCAGCTTGCACTGCGCAGCGAAGGGATCCCTCGGTTCGCTCAGCAACTTGGTCCGGGTGCGCAGGCTCGGCTTTCCGGCCTCGTCCTTGTCGACGACCATGGCCCACCAGTCCTGCACCGGATGCTGGTTCGCGCCGAACTTGAAGGTGCCGCGGGTCGATGCGAAGTCCGCCTTCAGCATCGCCTTGCGGAAGGCAGCGGCGTCGTTGACGTTGCCGCCGCTCCCCTGCAGCGCGGCGGCGATCGCCTGGGCGGTGTCGTAGCCCTGGGCCGTATACATCGTCGGGGTGCGGCCATAGGCCTTCGCGAAGGCTGCGACGAAGGCCTTGTTGGCCGCGTTGTCCAGATCCGTGTTCCAATGGCCGGAGACGTTGAGGCCGATGGCCGCGTCGCCGACGGCCGCAAGGATCGTGTGATCCATCGACGGCTCGGCGACGACCATCGGCACCGCCCCGAGCAACCCCGCCTGCTGGTACTGGCGCAGGAAAGCGATGCCGAGGCCGCCGGGCTGGAACTGGAAGACGACGTCAGGCTTCGCTGCGCGAATCTGCGCCATCTCGGGTGCGAAGTCGGTCTGGTCGAGGCGGGTATAGACCTCGCCGATGACGTCGCCCTTGAAGAAGCGCTTGAAGCCTGCGATCGCGTCCTTGCCGGCCTGGTAGTTCGGCGCCAGCACGAAGGCCTTCCTGTAGCCGAGGGCGGTCGCGTTCTGGCCGGCGCTGCCCTGCATGGTGTCGGTCAGCCAGGAAATGACGAAATAGTTCTCGTTGCACTCCTTGCCGGCGAATTCCGAGGGGCCGGCATTGGCGCTGACATAGACCGCGCCGGAATCGACGATATCAGGCACGGTGGCGCCAGCGACGTTCGAAAATACGATGCCGGTGAACAGCCTGATGCCGCCGGTCTTCAGCATCTTTTCGGCGATCTGCTTGCCCTGACCCGGCTTCAGACCGTCATCCTCGACGACGAGCTCGACCGGGACGCCCCCGAGCTTGCCGCCCGCCATGTCGATGGCGAGTTTGAAGGCGTCGCGGATGTCCTGGCCGAGATAGCCGCCGGGCCCCGAGAGCGTAGTGATCATCCCGATCTTGACCGGGGCCTTCTGGGCTGGGGCACCGCCGGCGGTCACCAGGGATAACGCGATGCCGAGCAGCGCTCCGCACAGTTTCATTCCGAACTCCGGTCGTTCCAAGCTACCTGCCGATCCATTCCAGCACGGCGCCTTTGCGTCACCGCGCCCTGCGCGGTCCGTAGGCGCGCCGCCCGGGGGCGGCGCGACGCTCGTCAGAGGCAGACCCAGCCGGCAGGCGGCTCCTTGCCCGGATGCAGGGTGCCGCAATGCGGGCAGGTACGGGCCTGCTCGTTGCCATAGAACTCACGGTAGAGCGGCGGCAGGTCGTCGACGATGCTGACGAGGTCGACCTCCACACGATGGACGAGGCCCTGGCACTCGAAGCAGTACCATTCGAAGGCGTCGAGCCAGCCTTCCGGACGCTTCGGTTCGATGACGAGGCCGATCGAGCCTTCCTGCGGGCGCTGCGGCGAGTGACGCACATGCGGCGGCAGCAGGAAGATCTCGCCCTCGCGGATCGTCACGTCATAGTGCTTCCCGTCGTCGACGACCTTCAGCATCATGTCGCCCTTGAGCTGGTAGAAGAACTCTTCGACCGGGTCGTCATGATAGTCGGTGCGCCGGTTCGGGCCGCCGACGACCGTCACCATCAGGTCGGAATCGGTCCAGACCTGCTGGTTGCCGACCGGGGGCTTGAGCAGGTGCTTGTGCTCCTCGATCCACTTGTTGAAGTTGAAGGCCTTCAGCCGTCCTTCGGTCGCCATTTCTCCACCTCTCCCGTTGTCGTCTCAGGTCTTGTTCAGCCGGCCTTGGCGAGCGGGGCGCGGCCGGGCTTCAGGCCGCACCTCTCGAAGGCGGCGCGCGTCGCGGCCTTCTCGGCCTCGGTCAGCTCCAGCATCGGCGGCCGGACCCGCCCGCCGACCTGGCCGAGCAGCTCCTGCCAGTATTTCTGGTGGGAATGGGGCTTCTCGGCGGGCCTGGTGCTGCGTAGCGCCTCGCGCACCGGGTTCAGGCTGTCGCGCAGCGCGCGCGCCTTGTCGGCTTCGCCGCGGAAGGCGAGATCGGTGTATTCGCGCATGCGCAAATCATTCGCCGTCTGGATCAGGTAGGGCGGCGAGGAGCAGAGATAGAGCTGCCAGCCGAGCTCGAGGATGTTGTCGAGCCATTCCTCCTCGGAGGCGGTGCTGACCAGGATGCGGTCGCCGGCCAGCCGGGTGAGCTCGGCATACATCGGGCGCGGCACGCTGTACTTGATCGCGACGACGTTCTCGATGTCGGCGAGGCGATTGCAGAGCTGCGGCGAGAGCAGATAGCCCGAGTCCGGATGGCTCCAGAGCGCGATGCCGATATCGACCTTCTCGGCAATGGTCCGGTAGTACTCGTAGACCGTCTCGTCCTGCGCCTTGAAGAAATGCAGGATGGGCGCGTGCACGACGATGTAGTCGGCGCCGACCTTCTGGGCGTGTTTCGCGAGGTCTATCACCACGTCCATGTTCTGGTCCGAGCAGGACATGATGGTCTGGCCGCGCCCGGCCGATGCCTCGACCGCCAGCTCGAAGTTGCGCTTGCGCTCCTCTATCGACATCGAGAAGAACTCGCCCTGCTTGCCGGCGATGAACAGCCCGTCGATCTTCAGATCGTCGAGCCAGTGACGAATGTTCTCCCGGAAACCGTCCTCGTCGATCGCGAGCGAGGGGGTGAAGGGGGTGAGCGCGGCCGCCCAGATGCCCTTCATATGGGCGCGGGCATAGGCCTTGGCGTCCTTCTTCGCGTATTTCATCGAGCCTCACCTCGCATTCCGGAACGATCCGGGCGGGAGGGCGGCCTTGTGGTGAGGCGGCGTCCCCGCCGTCCATCCCCCATGCCGCCATCCTTTGCGTTCCCGCCCAGGCGTCGCCCCGTATGCGATTGGGGCGATGAGGGATGATGGCATGACAGGCGGGGTATACGGCAACTCATAACATTCGTATGAATTCGGAACCTGTCCTTATAAATCCGGGAACCGCATGGCGATCACGCTGCGCCAGATTCAGGCCTTCCTCGCCGTGACCGAGCAAGGCACCTTTACCAAGGCGGCGGAACGGCTGCACATGGCCCAGCCGGCGCTTTCCCAGCTCGTGCGCGACCTCGAGCGCGAGCTGGGCATCCGCGTGCTCGATCGCACGACCCGGCGCGTCGAGCTGACCGAGGGCGGGCGCGAATTCCACGGCGCGGCGCTGAAGATCGTGCAGGACCTCGACACGGCCGTGCAGAACGCCAACGGGCTGGCGGAGCGCCGGCGCGGGCGCATCGTGGTCGCGGTGCCGCCGCTGCTCGCGGCCGTGATCATGCCGCCGACGATCGTCGCGCTGCAGGAGAAATACCCCGGCCTTCAGGTCGTGATCATCGATGCCCGCAACGATCTCGTCGTCGAAGCGGTGCGATTCGGGAAGGCGGATTGCGGCGTCGGGACCTTCTCCGCGCTGGAGGATAATATCGAGCGCACGCCGCTCGCCCGCGACAGCCTGATGCTGTTCTGCGCGCGGGGCAGTGGCTTCGCGGAGCGGGAATCGGTGCTCTGGCGCGATCTCGCCGACGAGCCCCTGATCACGCTGACTCGAGACAGCGGCATCCGCCTGCTGGTCGAGGTCGGCTATGAAAGCGCCGAAATCACCCTGAAGCCGGCCCATGAGGTCGCGCAGATCACCACGGCGCTGGCGCTCGTCGAGGCCGGGCTTGGGATCGCGGTGCTCCCGACCTATGCGAGGGCCGTCGCGCCGGCGACGGTCATAGCGCGGCCATTGGCAGAACCCTCGATCGCCCGGGACATCGTCATGATCCGGCCGAGCGGGCGCTCGGTCTCGCCGGCGCTCTCGGCCTTCGAGACGCTGCTGCGCCGCTTCGTACGACAGCTGGCGCCGAGCGAGGAGAACTGAAGCGCGATGCGGGTGCTGCGGAAAGCAAAAAGGCCGCCCGGTGAGGCGGCCTTCTGTCCCTGTATTTCAAGGGCACCAAATGGTGGGCGCGACAGGGATCGAACCTGTGACCCCTACGATGTCAACGTAGTGCTCTCCCGCTGAGCTACGCGCCCGTTTGCCGCCAGAAGCAGCTTCCGGAAGCGTGTCCGGGGCCGTGCGGGCCGCGATCACGCTGCGAGTGAGGGGGGCTATAGCGGCTCGCTTCGCGGCTTGCAAGGCGTTTGCCGCATAAATTCTCCGAGCCCGTTTGCAAATTCGTGATGGCGGTCTGCGAACGATGTTTTTCGGCGTTTCGGTGCTCACGTACAAACGTACGCTGCGCTCCGATGCTCGAAAAACCCCTTTCTCGACACGCCCTGACGAATTTTCAAATTGGCTCTCAGGCGGCCAACAGCTTCTCGACTTCGTTGACGAGCTCGCGCAGGTGGAAGGGCTTGGAGAGCACCTTCGCATCCTTCGGCGTCTGCGAATCGGGGTTGAGCGCGACGGCCGCGAAGCCGGTGATGAACATCACCTTGATGTCGGGGTCGAGCTCGGTGGCGCGGCGCGCCAGCTCGATGCCGTCCATCTCGGGCATGACGATGTCGGTCAACAGCAGCTCGAACGGCTCCTCGCGGAGCCGGTTATAGGCCGAGAGACCGTTATCGAAGGAAGCGACGTCGTAGCCCGCATTCTGCAGGGCCTTGACCAGGAAGCGACGCATGTCGTTGTCGTCTTCCGCGAGCAATATCTTCGTCATGGGCCTGTTCTGTCCGTCCCTAAGGCCTGTGTTTCGATGCGTCTGGCGCCCGGATGGCCGCCGGGTCTGGAACGGCTGGGTACTCACCCGTCCGCGCAGTTGGAACCATGCCGTTGTATAAGGCAGCATCGTGGTAAACAACGCGTGAATCCAATCCGGGATTTCCACGGGTTCACGACACCGCTTCAACCGGCGTGGTTTGTGTGCTTCAGTCGCGCGAGATGAGCTTCTCCTCCGCCCCCTTTCCGCCCGGCCCCGACGATGTCGTCGCCGAGATCGAGCGGCCGTTCAGCCTGTACCAGCCAGCCCTCCAGGTCGTGCCGGTCGTGGTCGACGTGCCGCATGCGGGGCGCCGCTACCCGCGAAGCTTCGTCGAGGCGGCGCGGCTGCCGCTGCGCAGCCTGAGGCGCTCGGAGGATGCCTTCGTCGACCGGCTGTTCGGGCAGAGCGTTGCGCTTGGCGCGCCGCTGCTGGTGGCCGAGTTCCCGCGCGCCTATCTCGACGTCAACCGCGAGCCCTATGAGCTCGACCCGCGCATGTTCGAAGGCCGTCTGCCGCCCTTCGCCAATACGCGCTCGATGCGCGTCGCGGGCGGGCTCGGCACCATCCCCCGCATCGTCGGCGATGCGCAGGAGATCTATTTCGGGCGGATCCCGATTCAGGAGGGGCTCGCGCGGATCGACGGGCTCTACCGGCCCTATCATGCCGGGCTTCGCAGCCTGGTCCAGCGCACGCAGGGCGTGTTCGGCACCTGCATCCTCGTCGATGCCCATTCGATGCCCTCGGCCGGGCTCGACCGGGACGGGCTGTCGAAATCCGACATCATCCTCGGCGATCGCTTCGGCACCAGCGCCGCGGGCTACATCATCGACATCGCCGAGCAGGCCTTCACCCGGCTCGGTTTCAGCGTCACCCGCAACAGGCCCTATGCCGGCGGCTTCATCACCGAGCATTACGGGGCTCCGGCGGCTGGCGTTCATGCGCTGCAGATCGAGGTGAACCGGTCGCTCTACATGAACGAGGCGACGCTGGAGCCGCATGCCGGCTTTGCCGCAGTCGAGCAGGCGATCGCGAGCGCGATGGCCGATTGCTTCGCGCGCTGGAGCGGATGGCTCGACGACTGGCGCGAGGCTGCCGAATAGGCTTCAGGCCGGCCAACACTGACGTGAAAGGGCGCCAAGCCAGAAAAAAGGGCCGCACACTTGCGTGGCGGCCCAAGTCTAGGGAGGAAACGCCCAAGGAGGGCAATGAAGGTTTGAGGTTATCTCCCCTTCGCAGTGCACAATATGAGAGTGCGGTGCAAAACGCAAGCGCAATCGACCAAAATCGGAGATGGCATGCGCATGGCGCATGGCGAACCTTGAGATTATCGACGTTTTCGCGGTTTTCGCGTCATTCAACAATTTACGAGCCGGTAATCCAGGGCATTGATGCTGCGGAGCAGCAAACGGGAGACATTGTCATGAGCGCAGTCGATTTCGGCGCTTTCGTCGCGGAACTGGCGACGCAGTCGGGGCGGGCCATCCTGCCCTTCTTCCGCGCGCATCACGCGACCGAGGACAAGTCGCAGGGCGGCGTGTTCGACCCGGTGACCGAGGCCGACCGCGCCGGCGAATCGGTGATGCGCCATCTGATTAAGCGGCAATTCCCCGAGCATGGCGTGCTCGGCGAGGAGTTCGGCAGCGAGAACACCGAGGCCGAGTATGTCTGGGTGCTCGATCCGATCGACGGGACGCGCGCCTTCATCTCGGGGATTCCGGTCTGGGGCACGTTGATCGGCCTGACGCGCGCGGGCGTCCCGGTCTACGGCATGATGCACCAGCCCTTCTCCGGCGAGCGCTATTCCGGTGACGGGCGCGAGGCGCGCTATGAGGGCCCGGGCGGGCCGAAGAAGCTGCGCACGCGGCCTGTGGCCGATCTCGCCGCCGCGACGCTGATGACGACCTCTCCGGCGTTGTTCAAGGATGAGGAGGCCAAGGCCTTCGCCCGCGTCGAAAGCGGGGTCAGGCTCTCTCGCTATGGCTGCGACTGCTATGCCTATTGCATGCTGGCCGCCGGCCATGTCGATCTGGTGATCGAGAGCGGTCTCAAGCCCTATGACATCGTCGCGCTGATCCCGATCGTCGAGGGCGCGGGCGGCATCGTCACCTCATGGGATGGCGGCAGCGCCGCCAGTGGCGGGCGCATCCTCGCCGCCGGCAGCAAGGCGCTGCATGAGGCTGCTCTCGCGCGGCTCGCCGGCTGAGGCGGGCGCCGCCTGGTCTTCTCCGGGAATGAAGGCGTCGAAGGCGGCCCAGAACTGGGCGCGAATCGCGTCGTTTTCCATCAGGATCTCATGGCGCGCCGTCGGCAGGACCAGCGCCGCGCCAGTCTTCAGGCGCGCCGCGAAGCGCTCGATCGCCGGCGTCGAGACCACCGGGTCCTGACCGGCGGCGACGATCAGCGTGGGCACTTTGACCTCCAGCGCGGCCGAAGGCGCGTTGAGGCGGGCCATGAGGCGGAATGCGGTCCGGACCCAGGCGATGGTCGGGTCGCCGATGCTGAGATGGCGCGCCTCGGCCGAGAGCGCGCTGTTGCGGGCATAGCGGACGGCGTCGCTCGTCAGCCGGTTGCCTTCGAAGGGCTTCGTCGCGATCGCCGTGTCGCCGCCGCCGGGAATGAAGGCGCGGCCGAAGCCGAGCCAGAACAGCAGGCTCGCGAGGCGGCTCGCCCGGACCGGATGCGCGATCATGGTGAGCCCGAGCATCGGCGCCAGCGCGACCATGCGAGAGACCGGCAGGGCCCCGAAGCGGGCGGCATCGAGGCAGATCGCGGCACCCATCGAATGGGCGAGCACGAAATAGGGCGGCGGGAACTTCGCCTGCATTTCGGCCATCGCCAAAGCGAGGTCGGCCTCGTAGTGCTTGAGATGCCCGATGTGCCCCTTGCGCTCGCGCCGGACGAAGCGCTGCGAGCCGCCCTGGCCGCGCCAGTCGAAGGTGAGGACATGGAAGCCGCGGCGGCGCAGTTCGGCGACGGCCTCGCTATAGCGCTCGATGAATTCGGCCCGGCCCTGGATAAGCACGACGGTGCCGCGCACCGGCTTGACGGTCGGGCGCCAACTCGCGAACCGCAAGCTCGCGCCGTCCCGCGTCGTCGCGAACCACACCCTGCCATGGCCCGGCACGTGGTAGCCGGGATGGGCGAAAAGAACGGCCTCGGCCATCGGCTCACTCCGCGTCGCCGCGGCTGCTTCGCGCAGCCGCCGAACTGCTCTCGGGCTTCGCTTATGCCTCCGGGCGAGGGCTCTTGAAAAGCCGGAAAGCCACCCCAGATCACTTCTGCGCAGGCCGAAACCGGCTGCGCAACCTCAAACCAGGCCCGCGCTCAGACGAGGCGGGCTGACCAGATTGTCGCTTCCTCGGAGGACATACCATGCGTCATTTCGATCTTTCCCCGCTCTATCGCTCGACCGTCGGCTTCGACCGCCTGTTCTCTCTGCTCGACCAGGCGACGAGCAACGACGCGGCGCCGACCTATCCGCCCTATAATATCGAGCGGACCGCCGAAAACGCCTACCGCATCACCATCGCGGTCGCGGGTTTCGGTGAGGGCGACCTCGCCATCGAGTCGAAGGAGAACACGCTTTCCGTCAAGGGCGAGAAGCAGGTCGGCGAGGGTGCCGAGAAGCGCGAGGTCCTGCATCAGGGCATCGCCGCTCGCGCCTTCGAGCGCCGCTTCCAGCTTGCCGATTATGTGCAGGTGACCGGGGCCAGCCTCGAGAACGGCCTGCTGCATATCGACCTCGTGCGCGAGATCCCCGAGGCCAAGAAGCCCCGCCAGATTCCGATCGGCGGCGGTTCGGCCAAGGTGCTCGAAGCCAAGGTCGCCAAGGCGGCGTAACGCGAAAAGCCCGCTGGGCTGAAAGAGAAAGGCTCCCGGAAACGGGAGCCTTTTTTGTTGGTCAGAAATGAGAGCTTCGGGGCAGAACCATCAGTTCAAGGGAGCCACCGGAGCGATCGGCGTTTCGGGCTTTGGCGTCGTCGGAGTCGGGTCGACATGCTGCACGGGCGGCATGGACAGCGCTTCCGGCGCCGGAGCGGCGGTCGACAGCGGCGGCTTGCGCTCGCCGTCCTCGGTGCCGCGCACGTCGCTCGGATTGACCAGCCTGGGCTTGTCGGCGCCGGTCTCCGGATTGGTCGCTCCGGGCGAGGGCTGCGGGGGCCTTACCACCGGCGGCGGGGCCACCGTCGCCGGGGCGCTCGCCTCGGCGGGCGGTTTCTCCGCCGGCTTGGCCGGCTCGGGCACGGGAGGCGCGGCCGGGGAGGGCGGCGAAACGGTGGCGGGAGCGCTGGCTTCGGCGGGTGGGCGCTCTACCGGCTTGGCCGGCTCGGGCACGGGCGGCGCGGCCGGGGAGGGCGGCGAAACCGTGGCGGGAGCGCTCGCCTCGGCCGGCGGTTTCAGCTCGGCGGGTCGTTCGGGCGGCTGGGGGGCGAGGCGCGGACGCGGCGCCACATGTTCCTCGCGCGGATCGACGCGGGCGACATCGGGCGCCGGCACGGACTGGCCGCGCAGCGGAATGCGGCGGATCAGCTCGCCGGCATAGGCGTCGAGTACCAGGCGCTGGCGCTGGCCGCCGGCGGTGATGCCATCGACGACATAAGTGTCGTCCCGCCGGATCGAGCGATCGATCCGGACCAGGCCGTAATTGCGCGCGGCGATGCGGTTGACCGTGTAAGGCGAGACGGCCGCCGGTGCACGGGGCACAGCCCTCGGCGGGCGCGGCGCATACCCGTAATCATAGCGATAGCCGTAGCCGTAGGCCGGGTACGGATCCTCGTCATAGTAGTAGTATTGGGCGCCGGCGGCTCCCGCCGTGCCGGCCAGAGCGCCGGCCACGACCAGGCCCATCAGCGCGATGCGCCCCGGTGCGGACGAACGATTTGCCATGCCATACTTCCTTAACGACTGCGTTGGTTGCGGGCAGTCTTGTTAGGGATTGCGGCGGGCATGGGGTTTGAAACGGGGCTGAAATGCGCCGCTTCAACCGGCAATTGCGGTGATCAGGCGTTCGACATGGTCGGGCTCTGTCGCGAAGGACATGACGAAGCGGCCGACGATCTCGCCATCCTGCAGAGGCGCCTCCGGCGGCAGCGAACGGGCCGACCAGTCGTAATAGCCGATGCCGGCCGCCTTCAATCGCTCCTGGACGGCAGGCGGCAGGACGAGGAACACCTCGTTCGACTGGCAGGGCCAGGCGAGGCGTGCCTCGCTGCCCTGCGCCACCGATTCCGCCAGCCGCTTCGCCTGGGCGTTGGCATGGCGGGCAAGGTCGAGCCAGTGGTCGTCGGCGAGCAGCCCCTCGAACTGGGCGCCGAGGAAGCGGCCCTTCGACAGGGTCTGCCCGGCGCGCTTGCGGCGCCATTTCATCTCCTCGGCATGGGCCGGGTCGAAGAAGATCACGGCCTCCGCCGCGAACGCGCCGTTCTTGGTGCCGCCGAAGGAGAGGACGTCGACGCCGGCCTTCCAGGTGATCTCGGCCGGCGAGCAGCCGAGGGTCACCAGCGCATTGGCGAAGCGGGCGCCATCCATATGCAGCTTGAGGCCGCGCGGCGTGATCGCCTCCTTCAACGCCCGCACTTCGGCCGGCGTGTAGACGGTCCCGCATTCGGTGGCCTGGGTGATCGTCAGCGCCTGGGCCTGGACCTGGTGGAAATCGCCGGCGCGCAGATGGGAGAGCGCCTCGGTCACGGTCTCCGGCCGCAGCTTGGCGCCCACGCCGGGCAGGTCGACGAGCTTGGCGCCGTCCGTGAAGAATTCGGGGGCGCCGCATTCGTCCTCGACGACATGGGCCTCCTCATGGGTGATGACTGCCCCCCAGGGCCGGACGATGCTGGCCAGCGCCAGCGCATTCGCGGCCGTGCCGGTCAGCACGAGGAAGACGGCGACCTCGCGCTCGAAGATCGCGGCAAAGCGCTCCTCGACGCGACTGGTCCAGTCATCCTTGCCGTAGGAGGAGGCGGAGCCCGCATTGGCGGCGGCGAGGGCGGCCATGACGCGGGGGCTGGCGGCGGCGGTGTTGTCGCTGAAGAAATCCATGGCGCAGCGTTAGGCGGCTGGCGATGTGCTGCCAAGCGACCGTGCGGAAAGGGGGGCTTGCGCGGCGCGCCGGGCTGAAACGTGGCAGGAGGCGCAAAAACAAGAAGCGTGCTGCCGGAGTCGTGCTTTCATGCCGGAAATGTCTGGTGCGGATTCGATTTTGCAATAAAATTTCGCCGCGGTGCGAAATAGGCGCTTGTGCGTAGATTGGAATTCTGGCAAGTTCATCGCAATAGGACAGTGTTGCTGTCCCATTTTTCACCGCGCCGACCGAAAGCCGCTTCAGGCTGGAGGTCGCGCCGTCGCAATGGAGCGGAGCATGACGAGGGGCCGGGCTGCTGATGCCAAAGCCAACCGTACGTGCGCCGTCCGTAAAACGACGGCCTGAAGACAGGCGCGAGCGGGCGAGAGCCGCCCGAGGCGCCTGCGGAGGACGCGGGCGCGGTGGAAACAAAGCGCAAGCCAGCCTCTGACAAGACGACGGCCGATCCGCCTTGGCCTCATCCTTGCTGCTGACGCAAAGTCGGCATCGAGGCCGCAGCGGAGAGGATTGTGGACTGACGGGTCTCCCGCCGGCGGCGAGCCAGCGGGGTTCTGGGAAGCGGGGTTTGACGATGAGCGCGACCAGCAAGCCGAGCGGCGCAGTGAGCTTCGAGCGTTTTCCGGCCGTGCGCGATCCGGCCATGCCGACGCATCAGGGCCTCTACGACCCGGCCAACGAGAAGGATTCCTGCGGTGTCGGCTTCATCGCCGACATGAAGAACCGCAAGAGCCACGCCATCGTGCAGCAGGGCCTGCAGATCCTGCACAATATAGATCATCGCGGCGCTGTCGGCGCCGATCCGAAGCTCGGCGACGGCTGCGGCATCCTCACCCAAATCCCGCATCGCTTCTTCCAGGAAGAATGCGCCAGGATCGGCATCGACCTGCCGGAGCCCGGCCACTACGCCATCGGCCAGTTCTTCATGCCGCGCGATCCGGCGATCCGCGCGCTGTGCGAGGAGATCATCTCCCAGACCGTCGAGGAGGAGGGGCTCGTCTTCCTCGGCTGGCGCAACGTGCCGGTCGACAACTCCGACCTCGGCAAGGCGGTGCTGGAGACCGAGCCGGTGCATCGCCAGCTCTTCGTCGGCCGCCCCGGCGACATCACCGACGAGGACGAGTTCGAGCGGCAGGTCTATGTCCTCAGAAAGTCGGTCTCGAACAAGGTCTACAAGCATCAGGAGCGCAAGACGGCGGAATACTACCCCGTCTCGATGTCCTGCCGCACCATCGTCTACAAGGGCATGGTGCTGGTGAACCAGCTCGGTTCCTACTTCAAGGACCTGCAGGACGCGCGTTTCGAGAGCTCGCTCGCCCTCGTCCACCAGCGCTTCGCCACCAACACCTTCCCGTCCTGGCGGCTCGCCCATCCCTACCGGATGGTGGCGCATAACGGCGAGATCAACACGCTGCGCGGCAACGTCAACTGGATGGCGGCGCGGCAGGCGAGCGTCGATTCCGACCTGTTCGGCTCGGATATCTCGAAGCTCTGGCCGATTTCCTATGAGGGGCAGTCGGACACGGCCTGCTTCGACAACGCGCTCGAATTCCTGGTGCAGGGCGGCTACTCCCTGGCCCATGCCATGATGATGCTCGTGCCCGAGGCCTGGGCCGGCAACCCGCTGATGAACGACGAGCGGCGCGCCTTCTACGAATACCACGCCGCGCTGATGGAGCCCTGGGACGGGCCGGCCGCCATCGCCTTCACCGACGGGCGCCAGATCGGCGCGACGCTGGACCGCAACGGCCTGCGTCCCGCGCGCTACCTCGTCACCGATGACGGGCTCGTGGTGCTGGCCTCCGAATTCGGCGTTCTGCCGATCCCGGAGGAGAAGATCGTCGAGAAGTGGCGCCTCCAGCCCGGCAAGATGCTGCTGATCGACCTCGAACAGGGCCGCATCATCGGCGACGACGAGATCAAGACGTCCCTGTGCCTCGCCAACCCCTACAAGGACTGGCTGAAGCGCACCCAGATCGTGCTGGAGGATCTGCCGCCGGTCGAGGCGCGGGCCTCGCGCACCGACGTGCCGCTGCTCGATCGCCAGCAGGCCTTCGGCTACACCACCGAGGATGTCCGCCTGCTGATGGCGCCGATGGCGGTGACCGGGCAGGAAGCCGTGGGCTCGATGGGCACGGACACGCCGATCTCGGCGCTCTCGCTCAAGTCGAAGCTGCTCTACACCTATTTCAAGCAGAACTTCGCGCAGGTTACGAACCCGCCGATCGATCCGATCCGCGAGGAGCTGGTGATGAGCCTGCTCTCCTTCATCGGGCCGCGGCCGAATATCCTCGACCTCGAAGGCACGTCGCGGCGCAAGCGGCTGGAAGTGCGCACGCCGATCCTGACCAATGACGATCTCGAGAAGATCCGCTGCATCGGCCATTACGAGGACCGGTTCGACACCAAGACGATCGACTTCACCTATCCGGCGCGCGAAGGCGCCGCCGGCATGGAAGGCGCGCTGGAGCGGCTCTGCGAGCGCGCCGAATCGGCGGTCCATGGCGGCTACAACATCATCATCCTGTCCGACCGGCAGGTCGGCTCCGACCGCATCCCGATCCCGGCGCTGCTGGCGACGGCGGCGGTGCACCATCACCTGATCCGCAAGGGCCTGCGCACCTCGGTCGGCCTCGTCGTCGAGAGCGGCGAGCCGCGCGAGATCCATCATTTCTGCTGCCTCGCCGGCTACGGCGCCGAGGCGATCAATCCCTATCTCGCCTTTGACACCCTGCTCGACCAGCACGCGCAGGGCGCCTTCCCCGAGGAGGTCGACGCC
>NZ_JBFUIF010000014.1:0-57500 GCF_056402015.1 Allobosea sp. P4_C6 | reverse complement strand
TCGCTCGGACCGGATTTCCTGTGCCGGGAGGCCGGCATGTCGCGCTCGCAGCTCTATCGACTGCTCGAAAGCGAGGGCGGCGTGAAGAACTACATCCAGCGGCGGCGCCTGAAGCAGTGTTTCGCCGAGCTGTCGAACGGCGCCAATTCCCGCTCGGTCTCGGTGATCGCCGAGGGCCTGGGCTTTCTGGACCCGTCGAGCTTCAGCCGCTCCTTCAGGAAGGAGTTCGGCCTGACGCCCAAGGAGGTGATGCACGCCAAGCTGTCGGGCGTGCCGGTCAGTCTTGGCCGCGGCGGCAGCTCCGACCCGGATGTGCGAAACCTGCGCGACCTGCTGGGGCTGATCGCGCGGGGTTAGCTGTTCGCGAGACGCGGATATCAGCCGCGCCGGGCCGCCTCGATCGCGGCGACGTCGATCTTCGTCATGTCCATCATCGCGGCGAAGGCTCGCTTGGCCTCCTCGCCGCCGGCCGCCATCGCCTCGGTCAGCACACGCGGCGTGATCTGCCAGGAGATGCCCCATTTGTCCTTGCACCAGCCGCAGGCGCTTTCCCGGCCGTTATTGCCGACGATGGCGCTCCACAGGCGATCGGTCTCCTGCTGGTCGTCAGTGGCGATCTGGAACGAGAAGGCTTCGCTGTGCTTGAACGCCGGCCCGCCATTGAGCCCGATGCAGGGGATGCCGGCGACGGTGAATTCGACCGTCAGCACGTCGCCTGCCTTGCCGGAGGGGTAGTCGCTGGGGGCGCGGTGGACGGCTCCCACCGTGCTGTCGGGAAAGGTCTCGGCGTAGAAGCGGGCGGCGGCCTCGGCGTCCTTGTCGAACCACAGGCAGATCGTGTTCTTGGCGGTAGCCATTGCTTGTCCTTTCGCTTCTGACGCCATTCCGGCGCAATGTCGCGTGCCCTCGCAAGTGTCTTGTGACCAGCCTCGACGACGCACCCGGATAGGGAATGCGCGTGCGCTATCCAGCGTTCCGCCGACGATGGCTGCAGAGTTATAGCGGCATCGGGGCTGCCGGCTATCCCCGCTCTTCAAGAGGCCAGACTTCCACGACGCCATGCGCGACCGAACAGGGCGTCCGCGAAACGAGATCGATGACCTCGGCGAGATCGGCCGCTTCGATGATGGCGAACCCGGCCACCGGCAGTTGCGACGCCATGAAGGAACCCTCCTCGGTCCGCACTCCGGCTGCATCGGGATTGCGCACCCGGACAGGCTGGCCGGCGATGCCGATCAAGGCGCCGCGTTTGGCGAGTACCGCATCCTGAGCGTGAGCCGCATCGCGGATATCGGGCGCGATGCGGTCATACCCCGCCCGGTCGCCATAGCCGATCGTCACGAATCTGGGCATCGCATGGCCTCCTCTGCGAACCAACAATCCGATGCGGCGTGGGCAGTTCCACCAGCATGCCGAAAGCGGGCTCCCGCATACAGGCCTGGGTGGCCATGTCGCGGAAGCACTGTTCAGCCGCGCCGGCGCGGCTATGATCGGCACCATGGAGTCGAGCCAGAACGGGAAGCCGGTGTTCTACCGCAGCTTCCGCTATCGCACCCGAGGACCTGTTTTCGCCCCGCGCTTCCCCTCGCGGGGCTGACCGGGAACGCATCGCCGTCTCGTCGTCAGCATTTTTCGGCGCGGCTTGCCGCGCTTGCCTGATCGCATGAGATTCCGATGTCCCTGATTGCCCTGAAAGACCTTTCGCTCGCCCGCAGCGAGCCCCTGTTCGCCGGCCTCGACCTCGCCATCGCCAAGGGAGACCGCCTCGGCCTCGTCGCCGCCAATGGACGCGGCAAGTCCTCGCTCCTGCGCATCATGGCGGGAGAGGAAGAGGCCACGGCCGGCAGCGTCACCCGCGCCCGCGGTCTCGTCACCGCCTTCGCGCCGCAGGACCCGCCCGCCCATCTTCTGGCCTTGAGCTTCCACGATGCCGTGCGCGACGCGTTGGACGTCGAGACCGCGGAAACCGAGGGCTGGCGGGTCGATGTCCTGCTCGACGATCTCGCCGTCGACGAGGGCTTGCGCAGCCGCCCTGTCCGCGCGCTCTCCGGTGGCTGGCAGCGAGCGATGCTGCTGGTGCGGGCGGCGGTGGTCGAGCCCGATCTGCTGCTGCTCGACGAGCCGACCAACCATCTCGATCTCGAGCGGATCGGCGTGCTCGAACGCTTCCTCGCGGCCCTGCCGCGTGACTGCGCCGTGGTGGCGGCGAGCCATGACCGCGCCTTTCTCGACGATGTCAGCAGCCGCACGCTGTTCCTGCGCCCGGCGGAAAGCGCCGATTTCTCTCTGCCTTACACGCGCGCCCTGCAGGCGTTGGAGGAGCGCGATGCGGCGCGGGGCCGGCAGTTCGAGAACGACATGCGCAAGGTTCGGGCGATCCGGCAGCAGGCGGCGAAGCTCAAGAACATCGGCATCAATTCCGGCTCCGATCTGCTGGTGGTCAAGACCAAGCAATTGTCCGAGCGGGCCGACAGGCTGGAGGACAGCGCGCGGCCGGCGCATAAGGAGCGCTCGGCCGGGGCGATCCGGCTGACCAATAGCGGCAGCCATGCCAAGGCGCTGGTTTCGATCAAGGACACGGCGATCGCCGCCCCGGACGGACGCTCGTTGTTCCGCACCGGGCAGTTCTGGATAGAGAACGGCGATCGGGTCGCCCTGCTCGGCGCGAACGGCACGGGCAAGACGCGGCTGGTCGAGCGGCTGCGCGCCGCGCTCGATGGATCGGATCCGGAGATCCGGGGCGCGGCGAGCCTAAAGGCCGGCTGTTCCGACCAGGCGCTCTCGCAGCTCGATGCCTGGCCGACGCCTTGGGCGGCGGTGAAGGGGTCGAGCGATCTCGGCGATCAACTGGCGCGCACCCTGCTCTCGGGAGCCGGAATCGCGAGCGAAGCTCAGGCGGCGCCGACCGCGCGCCTTTCGGGCGGGCAGAGGGCGCGGCTCGCCTTGCTGCTTTTGCGTCTGGCCCAGCCGAACTTCTTCCTGCTGGATGAGCCGACCAACCATCTCGACATCGAGGGGCAGGACATGCTCCAGGCGGAACTGGTCGCGCACGGGGCGGCCTGCCTGCTGGTCAGCCATGACCGCGCCTTCGTCCGCGCCGTGGCGACGCGGATCTGGGTGATCGACGGGAAGAGGCTGGTCGAGGCCGACGATCCCGACCCGGTCTTCGACAGGCTGATGGCGGGCTGATCGCTCCGCCGCTCAGCGCGGCCAGCGATAATCGTCGAGCCGGCCGGGGACCGGATCGGGCGCGATGCCCTGGCCGAAGACGCGCTCCAGCTGCATCGCGGCGTCACCGCGCCCGCGCGCCTCGGTGATCGAGGCCAGCAGCGGCTGCTCGGTCGTCGCGGCCTGGCCGGTGAGCGGCTGGATCGGCCCGGCCAGCGGGCGCGCCTGCAGGGCCTGGGGCAGGCCGATCGTCGGCATGCCGGCGACCATCTGGTCGATCAGCCGCTCGACGCCGCCGGCCTGCAGCTCCGGCGCCGAGGGGGCTCCGGTCTCTGGCGAGACGGGCAGGGCGATCACGCTGTTCTGCGGGGCGGCCTCGATGATGCGGCGGATGACGAGATCGACGAAATGCGCCGCCTTGCGGGCACCGGCCACGGTGAAATGGATGCCGTCGCCGAGGCGCAGCCGCGTCGGCTGGCCGGAGACGTCCGGGCCTGTCGCGGTATAGCGGTTCTCGGCATCGACGAAGCCGCCCCAGAGATCGACATACTGGCCGCCGGCTTTTTCGACGCGCTGGCGGTAGAGCTCGTTGAAGCTGACGAAATCGGCCGAGAGCCGTCCGTTCTGCACCGGCGGCGCACCGACCCAGATCAGGGGGATGCGCCGGGAGGCGAAGGCATTGGCGATGATGTCGACCCGGTCGCGGTAGAGCTCGAGCCAGCGCGGGCTCAGCGGCTCATGGACGGTCTCGCCCTCGCGGATCGGCTGGCGGTCGTTGAGGCCGACCAGCATGACGCCGATGCCGATCTTCTGGTCGCCGGCCAGGATGTCGGAGACGGCCTTCGGCCAATCGTAGAAATCCGTGCGAACGAGGCCGGAATCCGGCTTGGCCTTGCGGATCACCTCGACATCGGGGCGGTTGTTCAGGGCATCGTCGAGGCCACCAGCCAGCAGATTGGCGAGGGAGTCACCCATCACCACGATGTGATTGGTGACATCGACCTTGGGGATGACCGGATCATCGCGGACGACGACGGGGGCCTCGCGGCGGCGGATGGCTGGCGCTATGCGCTGGCGCGGCTGCGGCGCGGCGCGCTGCGGCGCTGCCGGCAATTGCCAGAACATCTGGAACAGGTTGCGCTGCTGTTGCTGGGCGAGCGAAACCGGCCCGCCGGTGATGAGCAGCAGGCAGGCGGCACAGAGAACCACGGCGAGCGAACGCAGACGCATCGGCCAATCCGGTCCAGCACTTCGTATCTCCCCTAATATAGGGCGGGAGGACGCGGAAGTCAGCGCTTGCCGCGCATCCGCGCCAGCAAAGCGGGCGTCGGGTAGCCGTCGGGGATCTCGCCGGCGCTGATCTGGTACTGGCGCACGGCCTCGCGCGTGCCGGTGCCGATGCGCCCATCGGCATCGTGATCGTAGAGGCCTAGCGCCTTGAGCCGGAGCTGCAGGTCCTTGGTCGCGGCCATGTCGAGGCGGGCGGCCTTGAGCGGCCAGTCGGCCTGGATCGCCGGGCGGCCGACGATGCGGTCGCCGAGATGGCCGACGGCCAGTGCATAGGCGTCCGAGGAGTTGTACTTCTTGATCACGTCGAAATTCGCGGTCAGCAGCATCACCGGCCCGCTATGCCCGGCCGGATAGAACAGGCGGGCTTCGCCGGAGGAGGGCAGGCTGCGGCCGTCGGCGCGGCGCACGCCGGCAGAGGCGAAGGCGGAGAAGCTTGCCTTGTTGAGGCGGTGGTCGAAGCCTGCAGGCAGTGCCACCTCCAGGCCCCAGGGCAGGCCCGGCACCCAGCCATAGCCCTTGAGGTAGTTGGCGGTGGAGGCGATGGCGTCGCTCGACGAGTTCCAGATGTCGGCATGGCCGTTTCCGGTCCAGTCGACCGCGTATTTCATATAGCTCGACGGCATGAACTGGGTGTGGCCCATGGCGCCGGCCCAGGAGCCGCGCAGTTCGCTGCGCTCGACATAGCCCTTCTCGATCAATTCGAGCGCGGTCAGCAACTCGTCGCGGAAGAAGTCGCCGCGGTAGCGGATCGAGGCGAGGGTGGCGAGCGAGCGGATGACGTCCTTGCCGCCCTTGAAGGAGCCGTAATTGGTCTCCATGCCCCAGACGCCGAGAACGACCTCCTTGGGCACGCCATAGCGCGCTTCGACCTGGGCGAGCACGCTGGCGTTCTCTGCCGCAGCGTCGCGGCCGCGCTGGATGCGGGCGCCGCCGACGGCGTTCTCCAGATAGTTCCAGATCGGCGCGCTGAACTCGGACTGCTTCTTCGTCAGCGCGACGATGGAGGCATCCGGCGTCACGCCGCGGAAGGCGAGGTCGAAGGTCGCGCGCGAGATGCCGCGTGCCTGTGCCTGCGGCCAGAGCCGCTGGAGGAAAATGTCGAAGGAGGCACTCGCCGGCGTCGCCTGCGCATTGCGGGCATGCGCGCCGGAGACGTTGATCGAGCCGGTCGTCTGCGCCAGCGCCGGCGCCAGGCTGATCACGGCCGAAGCTGCGATGACGGACAGGCGCATGGACACTCCCGGCGGATGCTGGATGGAAACCCCATCACAGCGCCTGAACAAGATTAACCAAAGGTTAAGCCGGGAGCGAGTGCGACGATGCGTTCGTGATTTGACAAGGCGGGGCGATTGCCCGAATCTTTCCCGATGAACAGCGCCTCCCCCTTCCGCCGCGGTCTGCACCGCTCGGGCAACCTGATCGCGGGCTTCTAGCCCCGGGCCTGTCGCGCTTGTCGCCTCCGGTTCGGGGGGCGCTCCCTCTCTATCGTTTACCTGCGAGTTCGACCCTGAGATGCCGTGCGGCTTGTTGTCCGAGGGCGGGCGCTCGCTTTCGATGAAAGACCCAGTCCATGACCGCCAAGCGTCCTGCCATCACCGTCACGGCCACCGATCATGCCATGCTGAGCCGGATCGCAGCCGGCGCCGCTCACACCATGCCGGAGCTCGCCGCCGAGCTGACCTATGAGCTCGACCGCGCCCGCATCCTGCCGGAGGGGCGGGTCTCCGCCGACCATGCCCACATCGGCAGCGAGATCGTCTATCGCGACGAGAGCACCAAGCGGGAGACCACGCTGAGGCTAGTCTGGCCGCAGGACGCCGATATCGAGAAGAACCGCGTCTCGGTGATGACGCCGATCGGCGTCGCGCTGCTCGGCATGGCGGCCGGGCGCTCGATCGACTGGACGACGCGTTCCGGCGACGTCAAGCGCCTGACCGTGCTCGAAGTGCGCGAGCCGGCGGAGGAGCGGGCAGCCTCCTGAGCGGAGGCGCACCGCTCAACATGTCCTGCAGCTCAGGCCGAGGCGTTGCGCGTCCTGAGCTTCTCCTCCCAAGCCAGGGCCTGGCCGACGATCTCCTCGAGATCGTCATGCTCCGGCTGCCAGCCGAGTTCGGTCCGGATGCGATCGGCGCGGGCGATCAGCGAGGCCGGGTCGCCGGCGCGGCGCTCGGCGAGGACGACCGGGAAGTCGATCCCTGAAACCTTCTTCACGACCTCGACGACCTCCTTGACTGAATAGCCGCGGCCATAGCCGCAGTTCAGCGTCAGGCTTTCTGCGCCGCCGCGCAGATGGTCGAGCGCAGCGAGATGGGCGCGGGCGAGGTCGGTGACGTGGATATAGTCGCGCACGCAGGTGCCGTCCGGCGTCGCATAGTCGGTGCCGAAGACGGTCAGGCCGTCGCGCTGGCCGAGCGCCGCCTGGCTCGCGACCTTGATGAGATGCGTCGCGTTCGGCGAGGACTGGCCGGAGCGCAGCTTCGGGTCGGCGCCGGCGACGTTGAAATAGCGCAGCGCGATATAGGTGAAGCCGTGTGCCTTCGCCGCATCCTGCAGCATCCACTCGCTCATCAGCTTGGAGCGGCCATAGGGGTTGATCGGGTTGAGCGCGATCTCCTCGGGGACCGGCGAGACCGGCGGCTCGCCATAGACCGCTGCGGTGGAGGAGAAGATGACGTGCTTCACGCCGCCCCGGACCGCGCTCTCGATCAGGGCGCGCGTCTTCACGGTATTGTTGAAATAGTAGCCTAGGGGGTCGCTGACCGATTCAGGAACCACGATCCGGGCCGCGAAATGCGCCAGCTCCGTCACGCCGTGCTCGGCGATCAGCGATTCGACCAGTTCCTGGTCGCCGATATCGCCCTGGACGAAGACCGCCTCGGGCGGGACCGCCCACCAGAAGCCGGTGGAGAGATTGTCGAGGACCACGACCTTCTCGCCGCGATCGAGCAATTCCAGCACCATATGGCTGCCGATGTAGCCGGCGCCGCCGGAAACCAATACTGCCATCGTCTCTCTCGCCTCATCTTCGTCGGGAACACGGCCTATCGAAAAACCGTTGACGGGTTCTCAAGGCCTGTCAGCTAATATCCCAGATGGCCGGCAACCATGACAGTTGTACGGCCTTCCCCACCACGCCTGGCTTCGGCAAAGGCATTCGCGCCCAATGGATTTTGCATGACGAAACGCATCCGCAAGGCCGTTCTCCCCGTCGCTGGTCTCGGCACCCGCTTCCTGCCCGCCACCAAGGCGATCCCGAAGGAGATGCTCACCATCGTCGACCGCCCGGTCGTGCAGCATGTGGTGGATGAGGCGCGCGCCGCCGGCATCGAGCACTTCATCTTCGTCACTGGCCGCAACAAGGCGGTGATCGAGGATCACTTCGATCTCGCCTATGAGCTCGACGACACGCTCGCCAAGCGCAACAAGATCAAGGAACTCGAAGCGCTGAAGGCCGATCTGCCGGCCGCCGGCGCCACCAGCTTTACCCGTCAGCAGGCGCCGCTCGGCCTCGGCCACGCCGTCTGGTGCGCGCGCGAGCTCGTCGGCGAGGAGCCGTTCGCGCTGCTGCTGCCGGACATGCTGCATTACAGCCAGGGCAAGGGCTGCCTCGCCGAGATGATCGAGGCCTATGACCGGCATGGCGGCAACCATATCGCCGTCGCGCCGGTGCCGGACGACCAGACGCACCAGTACGGCATCGTCGGCGTCGAGGACGCCAAGGCCAAGGTCTCGAAGATCACCAGCATGGTCGAAAAGCCGCCCAAGGGAACCGCGCCTTCGAACCTGCATATTTCGGGCCGCTATATCCTGCAGCCGACGATCTTCAACCTGCTCGCGAACCAGGAGACCGGCGCGGGCGGCGAGATCCAGCTCACCGATTCGATGATCGCGCTGTCGCATCTGGAGCCGTTCTTCGCGGTGCGCTTCGATGGCGAGATCTACGATGCCGGCTCGAAAATCGGCTTCCTGGCGGCTAACGTCGCCTATGCGCTCGACCGCGGCGACCTCGGGCCGCAATTGCGCGCCGAGATCGAAAAGCTGCTCGATCGCTGAGCCGGACACAGCGACGCAGGGAATGCGCGGTTGAGCGACAACAGCCTCGTCTTCGACCGCACGCTTGGCCGTTCGCGGCTGCGGCGTGCGCTCGCGCAGGGCTATCCGGATTTCCTGCTGCAGCGCGCGGCTGGTGATCTGGAGGAGCGGCTTAGCGCGGTGCTCAGGCAGTTCGCGATCGCGGCCGATCTCGGCACGCCGCTTCCCGTCGTCGGCCCGGTGCTGGCGGGCAAGGCCGGTTGGTTTCTGCGCATGGCGGAAGCCCAAGGCCCGGGCGCCGATCTCATTGGCGATCTCGAACGCCTGCCCTTTGGGGCGGGTTCGCTCGACCTCGCCGTCTCGCTACTGGCATTGCATGGCGTCAACGACCTGCCGGGGGCGCTGATCCAGATCAAGCGTGCGCTGAGGCCTGACGGGCTGTTCATGGGTTGCCTGCTCGGTGGCCGAACCCTGCAGGAATTGAGGCAGGTCTTGCTGGAAGCGGAGAGCGAGACCGCCGGCGGCGTGAGCCCCCGCGTCGCGCCCTTCGCCGATCTGCGCGATCTCGGCGGGCTCCTGCAGCGTGCGGGCTTCGCCCTGCCCGTCGTCGACAGCGAGGCGGTGACGGTGCGGTATCGCGATGCCTTCGGCCTGTTCCGCGACCTCAGGGCCATGGGCTGGACCAATGCGCTCGTCGCGCGCCGCAAGGCGCCGCTACGGCGGGAGACGCTGCTGCGCGCGGCCGCGCTCTATGCCGAACGCTTCGCCGATCCGGACGGGCGCCTGCCGGCGACCTTCGAATTCGTCTGGGTCTCCGGTTGGGCGCCGCATGAGAGCCAGCAGAAGCCGCTGCGGCCGGGCTCGGCCAAGGCGAGACTTGCCGATGCGCTCGGCGTGCCGGAGATCAAAGCCGGCGAGAAACCGGGGGGCGGCAATGGCTGAGCGCCAGCCGCGCCTGTCACGCGGCGATTTCCGCGTCTTCCGCGCGATCCCAACGCGCTGGCACGACAACGACGTCTTCGGCCACGTCAACAATGTCGTCTATTATGGCTGGTTCGATACGGCGGTGAACGCCTGGCTGATCGAGGGCGGCTTCCTCGACCCGGCGACGAGCGAGATCGTCGGCCTCGTGGTCGAGACGGCCTGCACCTATTTCGAGAGCGTCGCCTTTCCCGAGATCGTCGAGGTGGGGATCGCTGTCGAGCGGCTGGGCAACAGTTCGGTCACCTACCGCATCGGCATCTTCCGGCAGGGCGGCGAGCAGGCGGCGGCGCAGGGGCGCTTCACCCATGTCTATGTCGAGCGCGCCGGGCAGAGGCCCGTGCCGATTCCCGCGCCGCTCCGGGCCGCGCTGGCTGCCATGTAACGATTCAGGCGAGCTGCAAGCCGCAATGGGCGGCAAATGGATCGAAATCGCGATCCTGATGGAGCAGAAGGTGGCGGTGCTCGATACAGAAGGCCGCAATGATCAGGTCAGCGGTTTTGCGCACGGTGATGCTCCGTTTGCGGAGCTCTCGATAATGCCATGCAGCCCGCACAGCGAGGGCTGGCGACAGCATGGCCACCATGGCAAATTGGCGGATCCGTTCTTCGATCGCCGCGGCGTGCGCTTCATCGCGAGCGCCACGCAGGATTTCGAGGAGAACGATATCCCCGACGAGGATCTCCCCGGTGTTCTCCAGGGATCGCAGCACGGTGAAGCCGCGCGAAATCTCGCCACGCAGCAAAGCGATCCAGACCGACGAGTCGACGACGATCACCGGTGATCCGGCTCGACGATGTCCTGCCGCATCGCGTCGAGGTCGCCTTCCCAGCCGAGGCCGCTGAGTTCTTCCAGAGCGTGACGCTGACGATGTTGCCTGACGACGATGCGCAACGCCTCCTCGACTGTGGCGCGCTTGGTCGGCAAGCCGGTCGCCTTCATCGCTTCTGCGAGGAGCGTATCGTCCAGTTCGATATTGGTCCGCATCAGCCAACTCCGCCGGAATTCGCAATGTGTATGGTATTTGAAAATTATACACATTGACGTTGGAAGCACAACCGCCGGGGCCGAATGCGTTGTCTCGCGCGCCGAGGCAGGCTATGCCCCTGCCAAACCCCCTCGCCGGACCGCCAGGAACCCTGAGCCCGTGATTCCGAACGATATCAAGATCACCCCGCAGCTCGTCGCCGAGCACGGCCTGAAGCCGGACGAGTATCAGCGCTTCCTGCATCTGATCGGCCGAGAGCCGACGATCACCGAGCTCGGCATCGTCTCGGCGATGTGGAACGAGCATTGCTCCTACAAATCGTCGAAGATCCATCTGAAGACGCTGCCGACCAAGGCGCCCTGGGTGATCCAGGGACCGGGCGAGAATGCCGGCGTCATCGATATCGGCGAGGGCACGGCCATCGTCTTCAAGATGGAGAGCCACAACCACCCGTCCTTCATCGAGCCCTATCAGGGCGCGACGACGGGCGTCGGCGGCATCCTGCGCGACGTCTTCACCATGGGCGCGCGGCCGATCGCGGTGCTCGACGCGTTGCGCTTCGGCGATCCCGCCCATCCGAAGACCCGCCACCTCGTCTCCGGCGTCGTGGCCGGCATCGGCGGCTATGGCAATTCCTTCGGCGTACCGAATGTCGGCGGCGCGACTGGCTTCCACACCCGCTATGACGGCAACATCCTGGTCAACGCCATGGCGGTCGGCATCGCACAGGCCGACGAGATCTTCTACGCCAAGGCCTCCGGCGTCGGTAAGGCGATCGTCTATCTGGGATCGAAGACCGGCCGCGACGGCATCCACGGCGCGACCATGGCCTCGGCCGAATTCGACGACAAGTCGGAGGAGAAGCGCCCGACCGTGCAGGTCGGCGACCCCTTCGCCGAGAAGCTGCTGCTCGAAGCCTGCCTCGAGATCATGGCCGCCGGCCATGTCGACGCGATCCAGGACATGGGCGCGGCGGGCCTGACCTGTTCGGCCGTCGAGATGGGCGCCAAGGGCGATCTCGGCGTCGAGCTCGACCTCGACAAGGTGCCCTGCCGCGAGGAGGGCATGAGCGCCTATGAAATGATGCTCTCCGAGAGCCAGGAGCGCATGCTCATGGTGATCAAGCCGGGCCATGAGGACGCCGCCGAGGCGATCTTCAAGAAATGGGGCCTGGACTTCGCCGTCATCGGCCACACCACCGACACGCTGCGCTTCGTCGTGAAGCACCAGGGCGAGGTCATGGCCGACCTGCCGATCAAGGAGCTCGGCGACGAGGCCCCGGAATACGACCGGCCCTGGATCGAGACCGAGCTGCAGCAGCGCATCGCGCCGGAGAGCGTGACGCCGCCCTGCGGCAATGCCGAGGCGCTGAAGACGCTGCTCGGCTCTCCGGACCTGTCGTCCAAGCGCTGGATCTGGGAGCAGTACGACACGCTGATCCTCGGCAATTCGGCGGTGACGCCCGGCGGCGATGCCGGCGTGATCCGCATCGAGGACGGCCCGAGGGGTCTCGCCATGACCGCCGACGTGACGCCGCGCTATTGCGAGGCCGATCCCTTCGAGGGCGGCAAGCAGGCCGTGGCCGAAGCCTGGCGCAACCTCACGGCAGTGGGCGCGACCCCGCTCGCCATCACCGACAACCTCAATTTCGGCAACCCCGAGAAGCCGGAGGTGATGGGCCAGTTCGTCGGCTGCGTGCGCGGCATCGGCGAGGCCTGCAAGGCGCTCGACTTCCCCGTCGTCTCCGGCAACGTCTCTCTCTACAACGAGACCAACGGCATCTCGATCCTGCCGACCCCGACCATCGGCGGCGTCGGCGTCATGGCCGATGTGACCAAGCATGCGACCGTCGCCTTCAAGACCGAGGGCGAGGCGATCATCCTGATCGGCGAGACGCAGGGCTGGCTCGGCCAGAGCTCTTATCTCGCCACCGTCTGCGGCCGCGAAGAGGGCGCGCCGCCGCCGGTCGATCTCGCGATCGAGCGCCGCAACGGCGATTTCGTGCGCGGGCTGATCGCGGCAGGCCGGGTCACCACCTGCCACGATCTCTCGGATGGCGGCCTTGCGGTTGCGCTTGCCGAGATGGCGATGGCCAGGGGCATCGGCGCTACCGTCGAGACGCTGCCCGCCGGCCCGGTCCATGCCGCGCTCTTCGGCGAGGATCAGGCGCGCTATGTCCTGGCGGTTCCCGCCGCGCAGGCCGAGGCGATCCTCGGTGAAGCCAAGGCGGCCGGTGTGCCGGCGCTCGCGATCGGCCGCACCGGAGGCATTTCGCTTGCGCTGCCGGGCGAGCCCGCGCTGGCGATCGCCGATCTCCGCAAGATCCACGAAGACTGGTTGCCGTCCTACATGGCCGGCAAGGCAGCCTGAGGAGACAAGACCATGGCGATGGATGCCCACGAAATCGAGCGGATGATCAAGGCGGCGCTGCCGGATGCGGCGGTCGAGATCAAGGATCTCGCCGGCGACGGCGACCACTATGCCGCGACGGTGACCTCGACCGCCTTCAAGGGCAAGACCCGGGTGCAGCAGCATCAGATGGTCTATGCCGCGCTCCAGGGGAATATGGGCGGCGTGCTGCACGCCCTTGCGCTGACGACGAGCGTTCCCCAAGATTAGAACGAAACCATCCGGCGGGCCTTGAACCCGCTTCAGGAGACAGACGATGTCCGACGTCAACGCCCGTATCGATGCCGAAGTGAAAAGCAGCGACGTGGTGCTCTTCATGAAGGGCACGCCGCAATTCCCGATGTGCGGCTTCTCCGGCCAGGTCGTGCAGATTCTCGGCTATGTCGGCGTGCCTTTCAAGGGCGTCAACGTGCTGGAGGATCAGGAGATCCGCGAGGGCATCAAGGCCTATTCGAACTGGCCGACGATCCCGCAGCTCTACGTCAAGGGCGAGTTCATCGGCGGCTGCGACATCACCCGCGAGATGTTCCAGGCCGGCGAATTGCAGCAGCTTTTCGAGGAAAAGGGCATCGCGGTGAAGCAGGCGAGCTGAGGTTTCTCAGCCTTCCTTGCAGGGCGGCAGCGATTCCAGCACCGCCCATAAGGCTTGGGGTAGATCGCCCTCCCGCTCGATCAGGGATGCGCAGCCGCGTCGTCCTTCCGCGATGACTTTCGGGCGCGCGCCATTGATCGACCGTACCGATATAGGCAGGTAGGTTGGCAATCGAGCGCTCGAAGCGGCGGCGCACATCGGCTTCGGCGACATCGTGCCCGCCTTCGCTGACGCGGCGGGCGATACGTGCCAGCGAGATGTCCGGGCTGGCGACCAGAAAATAGAGCAGGTTGACGACGAACCCGGCCTCCCGCGCGGCTTCGATCGTGCGCAGATGGGTCTTGCCCGAAAGCGTGGTCTCGATTGAGAATGACCGCTGGTCGGCGATCAGCGAGCGGGTCAACTCCAGCGCCACGCGCGCGGCGCGCTGCTGCTCCATCGAGGGGTCGAGCGGCGAGAGGCCACGCGCGATCTCATCGAGATTGACGAAACGCGTACTGCCCGAGACGGCCTTGATATGCCGGAAAGCGTAAGTCGTCTTGCCGACCCCGTTGGGGCCGGCAACGATCCAAAATTGAGGCTGGGCGGTCGTCATCGCGCTCTGGCTAGCATGGGCCTTGTTTCAGCGCCAATCCAACTCAAGCCGCCGCGCATTGCGGATGCGGCTTGCGCATGCGCTCCGTCGAGGCCGGGTATTTCTCCAGCATGCGCTCCGGCCTGATCGGCCGGCGCACGAGATCGCCGCCGCAGTTCGGGCAGGTGCCGGCGAAGCGCGTCTCGGCGCAGTCGCTGCAGAAGGTGCATTCGAAGGTGCAGATCAGGGCCTCGCGCGATTGCGGGCCTAAGTCGCGGTCGCAGCATTCGCAGTTCGGGCGCAGTTGCAGCATGGCGTCGTCTCCTTCCGATGGGCCGGAAGAATGATGGCAAATGTAGCCGAAACCAGCGATTTCGCGTGATCCGACCGATCAACGAGGCGGATCGATGTTCTCCCCCTCTGAACTTGGCGCGGTCATCCCGGGGGACCATCGGGAGGCCCGGGATCCATGCCCGAACGTTCATGGAAGCGCTCCGGCATGGATCCCGGATCTCCGCTTCGCTGCGTCCGGGATGACGGCGTGTTCTCGGAGGGCTGACTGGTGGCCCCTCACTTCACCAGCAGCCAGTCCTCGATCACCAGGGCATCCAGCCCGCTCGTGTAGAACATCAGGATCGCGTCTTCCGCTGTGTGCAGGATCGGCTTGCCCATGATGTTGAAGGAGGTGTTGAGGATCACCGGCACGTCGGTGAGATCGTGGAAGGCCGAGATCAGCGCGTGGTAGCGCGGGTTGCGCTCCTCGGTAACGCTCTGCAGGCGGCCTGTCGCATCCTCATGGACCACCGCCGGGACTTGGCTGCGCGCCGCCTCCTTCCAGGTCAGCGTGCGCTCCATATAGGGGGCGTCCTGATAGTTCTCGAACCAGTCGGCGGCATGCTCGGCCAGGATCGAGGGTGCGAAGGGGCGGAAGGCCTCGCGGTATTTCACCTTCGCGTTGAGGATGTCCTTGGCGTCGGCCGGGCGCGGATCGGCGATGATCGAGCGGTTGCCGAGCGCGCGCGGGCCGAACTCGGCGCGGCCCTGCACCCAGCCGATCAGCTTGCCTTCGGTAAGAAGCTTCGCCGTGGCGGGGGCGACCTCGTCCGGCGCGAGCTTGCGCAGCCGTTTCTCCCAGAGCTGCATGCGTTCGAAGGGCTCGCTCGAGACTGTTGAGCCGAGATAGGGCGTCAGCGGCCCTTTTGGCGCGCGCCAGTCTGGATTGGCCTCGGCATGGCTGAGCCATGCGGCGCCAATGGCGTTGCCGTCATCGGCCGGGGCGGAGGGCACGAAGACGGTCCTGAAGCCATGGCGGCCGGTGATCTTGCCGTTGAAGGAGGAGTTGAGGGCGCACCCGCCGGTCAGGACGAGGTTTTCGTTCGGCACGAGGGCGGCGGTTTCGCCGAGCAGCGCCTCCATCATCTCGGCGAAGACGTCCTGCCCGCAGCGGGCGAGGTCGGCCCAGCCCTGGTCGAGCGCATCGGCCGGACGCTTTGCAAGGATTTCTGCGGCGACGGCCCGCACGACGTCGGCCTTGGTGAAGGAGAGCTTGTGACCGTCGATGGTGTAGAGCCTGCGCAACAGCGCCATCAGTTCCGGGTCGGCCCGGCCATAGGGGGCGAGCCCCATGATCTTCCATTCCTCGCCTTTCGCCTGGTCGAAGCCGGCGAGATCGGTGACGAGCCCGAAATAGAAGCCGATCGATTCCCGCCCGCGATGGCGCTTCACCTCGCGGATGCGGCCGTTCTCCAAAGCGAAGATGGCCGAGGCGGCGGTCTCGCCCATGCCGTCGACGACAAGGCAGGCCGCGTTCTCGAAGGGCGAGGACCAGCACGCATAGGCGGCATGGCTGAGATGATGAGCGTAACGCGTCAGCCCTGTGACGTTGGCCTTGCCATGGGCACGGTCGAGGCTGAGGAGCACGCCCATGCCGGCGCGCTGCTGGGCGTGGTGAAGCGAGGCGATCAGCGCGCGCTCGGTCCGCTCCGGCACCAGCGAGCGGTTGAGCTCCGGCGAGAGCTTGAGCAGGGCCTCCAGCGTGAAGGAGCCTGCGCGCGCCATCTGGTCGAGGAAGCCGGTGAAATCCTCGCCCCAGCTGGTGGCGATGCGGATTTCGGCGCCTTCCGGGATATAGCGCTTCAGCAGCCCTTCCGTGCGCGGCGCCGAATCCGGCTCGCAGTTCGGCGCGCGCTTGTATTGCAGATAGCGTTCGGTCGCTTCCGCGAAGAGCACCTCGCCATCGGGGCCGATGATCGCGATGGCGGGATCATGGAAGGTAGTGGCCAGGCCGATCGTATAGGTCATGGAGAAGGCAATAACCGCTCCGCGGCAGTCGCGCCAACCGCTGAATGTGCGCGGAGCGGGTTCGGTGGCGCTACTGGGGGGCGAAGGCGATGCTGGCGGCGGTCTGCTCCACCGCCGGCTGAAGCTTCGGCATCTCGGGCTCGTCGGCCAGGACGATGAGCCGAACGAAACGTCCGCCTGGGCCGATGGCGAGGTACTGCACGAAGCCCTTGTCGCTGCCATTGGGATGCTTGAACGAGCCGGAGAGCAGCATGCCGTTTTGCCCGGCGAAGGGCACGCGCCTGCGTTCCTTGATCTCGGCGGTCTGCATGTCGCGCGTGCTCCGCAGCATCGTCTCGGAGAGCTTTTCCTCCTGGCCCGGGGTGATGGGCGCGGACATCTGATAGGCGGCGATCATCAGCGGCTGGGTGCCCGAGGGATCGACATTGCGCTCACCGGTTGTCATCAGGACGCCCGCGCCGCCGATGGTATCGACGACGCGGAAGGGGGCTGCGGTCTTGATCGTGAAAGGCAAGGCCGCGAGCTTCTCGTCGAGCGAGGCTTCCTTGCCGAGCGAGACGGAGGCGACGAGAGCCTTGACCTCGGCCGTCTGCAGCTTGGCGCCCTGCGGCGCCTGCACGGTCATCATCACCGTCTTCGGCCCCTTGAACAGGGCGATCCATTTGTCGAGCCTGGCGCCGCCGGCATCCTGCGTGCCGCTGAGCAGCGGCACCTTCTCGCCGCCCGCCCCGTCGACCTGCTCGACCTTGGCTATGTTGACCTTCTGCCGGGCGAAGTTGAGCTTGGCGCTCTCGCTGTCGTTGAACAATGTCGCGAGCTGCGGATAGGCCTCCGCCGGCATCTCGACGATCAGGACGCTGGCCTGCGTCTTCTGGTTGGCGAGCCCGGCGAAGCCGTTGGCGGGCTCGAAGCCCTTGGGCGCGACGAGCGAGACGCTCGTGCCGGGAATGGGCTTTCGCTCCTGCGCGACGGCCAGCCCTGCGGCAGCGCTCAACGCTACTGCAAGCAGGATGGCCCCCGCCCGGTGAAAACGCTGCGTCCGCTTCTGCGCGCTGGGCATGCCCGATCCTTCCGGCTGTCGCTGTTCGTCGCCCAGCAGAACGCCGCAATGCGACGAGAGTTCGTCAGCTTGTGGTCATCGCAGCGGCGCAGAGCGCTCAGGGCTTGCCGATCGCCGCCCGCATCAGCGCCTTCGAATCGGCGCTCGCCCAGTCGGCCGGGCCCTGGATGATGCCGAGTTCGCAGCCGGACTTGTCGACGATGATGCTGACCGGCATGCCCTCGACCTTATGCGCCTTGCGCAGGGCCTGGAAGGTCGCGGCCTGCGGATCGCCATAGAAGGGGAGGGTGGCGACCTTGTTCTCGGCGAGCCATGTCTTCGGCTTGTCGAGGTTGCGCGTATCGATGTTGATCGCGACGACCGCGAAATCCGGGCCGCCCATCTCCTTCTGGAGGGTGTCGAGCGCCGGCATCTCCTTGAGGCAGGGCGCGCACCAGGTCGCCCAGAGGTTGACCAGCAGCGTCTTGCCCTTGAGCGCGGCCAGCGTCATGGGCTGGCCGTCCGGGCCGGTGAAGGCGAGTTCCGGGGCGGGCTGCGGGCGGGTGCGTAGCTCGACCGCGGCAACCTCGCCTTTCACGAGCGGCTTCATGTGCTCGGCGGTCGTGCGCGCGGCGCTGCATGATCCGTTGCCGGCATCCCCCGTGACGGAGTAGAAGGCGGCGCCGCCACCGAGGACGACGAGGGCCAGAGCCCCGGTCGCGGCCAGGATTTTCGTTCGTCTCGCCATCGCGCCCTAGAAGCAGGAAAGACCGCCGTGAGCAACCGCATGTGGGGTGGGCGTTTCGCCACAGGTCCCGACGCCATCATGGAGGAGATCAACGCCTCCATCGATTTCGACAAGAAGCTCTGGCGGCAGGATATCCGCGGCTCGCTCGCTCATGCGGCCATGCTGGCCGAGACTGGCATCCTGACCAGGGACGACGTCGCGACCATCACGGCCGGCCTCAAGCAGGTCGAGGGCGAGATCGAGAGCGGCGCCTTCACGTTTTCGCGCGCGCTCGAAGACGTTCACATGAACGTCGAATCGAACCTCAAGGACAAGATCGGCGCCGCCGCCGGCCGACTGCATACCGCCCGCTCGCGCAACGACCAGGTCGCGACCGACATGCGGCTGTGGGTGCGCGACACGCTCGAGGAGATCGACGGCCAGATGGCCGATCTCCAGCAGGCTCTGGCAGAGAAGGCCGACACCTATGCCGGCGCGGTGATGCCGGGCTTCACCCATCTGCAATCGGCGCAGCCGGTCACCTTCGGCCATCACCTGCTCGCCTATGTCGAGATGCTCTCCCGCGACCGCGGCCGCATCCGCGACGCGCGCGCGCGTCTCAACGAATGCCCGCTCGGCGCGGCGGCGCTCGCCGGCACCTCCTTCCCGATCGACCGGCACATGACGGCGAAGGCACTCGGCTTCGACCGCCCGACGGCGAACTCGCTCGATTCGGTCTCGGACCGCGATTTCGTGCTGGAGACGCTCTCGGCCGCCTCGATCTGCGCGATGCATCTGTCGCGCTTCGCCGAGGAGATCGTGCTCTGGTCGACGCCGCAGTTCGGCTTCGTCCGGCTCTCCGACGCCTTCTCGACGGGATCCTCGATCATGCCGCAGAAGCGCAACCCCGACGCGGCCGAGCTGGTGCGCGGCAAGGCGGGGCGCGTCTTCGGCGCGCTCCAGGCGCTGCTGACGATGATGAAGGGCCTGCCGCTGACCTATTCCAAGGACATGCAGGAAGACAAGGAAGGCACCTTCGACGCCTTGCAGACGCTGTCGCTCTGCCTCGCCGCCACCGCCGGCATGGTCCGCGACATGCAGCCGGACCTCAAGGTGATGAAGAAGGCGGCAGGCCTCGGCTATGCGACTGCCACCGACCTCGCTGACTGGCTGGTGCGCGTGCTGAAGATGCCGTTCCGCGACGCGCACCACGTTACCGGGCGCCTCGTCGGCATCGCCTCCGAGAAGAAGGTCGGGCTGGAGAAGCTCACGCTCGCTGAGATGCAGGCGGTGGAGCCGCAGATCACCGAGGCCGTCTTCGCCGTGCTCGGCGTCGAGCAATCGGTGAAGAGCCGCGTCAGCTATGGCGGCACGGCGCCGGCCAATGTGCGCAAGCAGGCGCGGCGCTGGCTGAAGCAGCTCTCCAAGTAACACGTCATGCTCGGGCTTGACCCGAGCATCTCCCGCAAGAGATTCTCGGGTCGGCGCTCCGCTTGCCCGAGAATGACGCTCCCGAGAGCCTCGCACTCCGCCGCATCCTCCGCTACTGTCCCGCCACGCTTCGTTCCGAGGGTTCGTCTTCGTGCTTGATTCCCGCCTGAAATTCGGCCGCACCCTGCTGGTCGTCGGCCTGCTGGCCGTTGCGCTCGCTGCCTGCGGGCGCAAGGGGCCGCTGGAGGCACCGCCGAACGCGACGGGCGCCATCGACCTGCCCGACGACCAGATCGGCGGGCAGTCGAACGACACTGCCTCCTATGGTTCGACCTCTGTGCTGGCCAAGCCTGCCAAGGCCAACAAGGCGATCGTCGTGCCGAACAAGCCGTTCATCCTCGACCCGCTGATGTAATCGATCCCTCGGTCGCGGCGGCACCGGTTCATGCGTCATGCTCGGGCTTGACCCGAGTAGCTCTTCATAGAGATTCCCGGGTCTGCGCTTCGCTTCGCCCGAGAATGACGACGGGGTCCCCGCATTTATCATTGCGAGCTCAAGTCCATGCATCATTTCGCCTATCGCGACGGCTCGCTCCATGCCGAGGGCGTCGATCTCCAGCGCATCGCGGCCGAAGTCGGCACGCCGGTCTATGTCTATTCGACGTCGACGATCGAGCGGCACTACAAGCTGTTCGAAGCCGCGGTGAAAAAGACCGCGCCGGCCGGCAAGACCCATGTCTTCTACGCCATGAAGGCGAACGGCAATCTCGGTGTGCTCAGGACGCTGGGCGCGCTCGGCGCCGGCATCGACACCGTCTCGGAAGGCGAGGTGCGCAAGGCGCTCGCCGCCGGCATCCCGCCCGAGAAGATCGTGTTCTCGGGCGTCGGCAAGAGCGAGCAGGAATTGCGCTTCGCCGTCGAGGCCGGAATCTACCAGGTCAATATCGAGAGCGAGAGCGAGCTCGACCTGCTGTCCAGGGTTTCGGCTTCGCTGGGCAAGCGGCAGGAGGCGGTGTTCCGGGTCAATCCCGATATCGGCGCCGGCGGCCATGCCAAGATCACCACCGGCTCCTCCGAGAACAAGTTCGGCGTCTCCTTCGAGGAGGTTGGGCGGCTTTACGCCCGGGCGGCCAACATGCCGGGCGTGCGGATCATGGGGCTCGCGGTCCATATCGGCAGCCAGATTCGCGAGATTGACGCCTTCGAGGCGGCCTATGGCAAGATGGTCGCGCTGGTCGGTTCGCTGAAGGGCGAGGGCCACCGCGTCGACCGGCTCGATCTCGGCGGCGGGCTCGGCATCCCCTACGACATCCCCAAGACCTTCGACTACGGGCCGGGGCTGATCGACGCCTATGCCGAGATGGTCGCCAAGCTGACCAGGGGGCTCGATGTCGAGCTCGGCTTCGAGCCGGGCCGGCTCATCGTCGGCAATGCCGGCATCCTGCTGACGCGGGTGCTGCATCTCAATCAGCGCCCGACCAAGCAGTTCCTCGTCGTCGATGCGGCGATGAACGATCTGGTGCGGCCAGCGATGTACGAGGCCTATCACGAGATCTGGCCGGTGACGGAGCCGGCGATCGGCGGGCCCGAGGTGGCCTATGACGTGGTCGGTCCGATCTGCGAATCGGGCGACACCTTCACCACCGGCCGTGTCCTGTCGCAGCTCGGGCAGAACGACCTCGTCGCCTTCATGACCGCCGGTGCCTACGGCGCCTCGATGTCCTCGACCTACAACCAGCGCCTGCTGGTGGCCGAGGTCATGGTCAAGGGCGACGACTACGCCGTGACGCGCCCGCGCCAGAGCTATGAGGAGCTCATCGGCACGGACCGCCTGCCGGGCTGGTTCGCGTAGATTCCAGCGTCATTCTGGGGCTTGACCCGAGAATCTCATGGCCAGCGGGCTCTGGTCGCGGAGATGCTCGGGTCAAGTCCGAGCATGACGGGGCTCTCTCCGTTCACGAAACGTCGAGCTTGTTGCAAAGGCCGTCTTCGCGCTGGCAATGCCACATTCCCGTGCTAGCCTGACCGGGTCAGGCGAGATCGGACAGGAATGGGGGCGGCCCGGAGCGATGGCATGAGCGAGGCAGAGCGCCGCAAGGCGCCCGATACGATCGACGGCATCCGGCAGCGGCTCCGCCGTCTCGCGCTGGCTTCGCGTGCTTCGCTCGGCTGGGAACGGCTGTGGCCGCGGCTCTGGCTGACGCTCGCCGTCATTCTAGCCTTCCTCGCTGTGTCCTGGTTCGGCTTGTGGACGCATCTGCCGTGGTATGGGCGGATCGTCGGCGTTCTGGTCTTTGCGGGCGCGCTGATCGGCAGCCTCTGGCATGTCGCCCGGCTAGTCCTGCCGACGCATCGCGATGCGCTGACGAGGCTGGATCGTTCCTTCGCCGGCGGGCATCGCCCGGCCTCGGCGCTGGAGGACAACCTCTCCATCGGCTCGGCCGATCCCGTCTCGCAGGCCCTGTGGAAGCTGCATGTCGAGCGCCAGAGCCGCCAGGTCGCGGCTCTGCGGGTCGCGCCGCCGCAGCCTTTGATGGCCGGGCATGACAAGCGCGCGTTGCGCGCCGTGCCGCTGCTCGCCGCCGTAACCGCCTTCTTCGTCGCGGGCCCTGAAGCGACGCAGCGCCTCTCCGCCGCCTTCGACTGGAAGGGGCCGCCCGGCAGCGCACCCGCGACCCGCATCGACGCCTGGATCGACCCGCCGGCCTATACCCGCCTGCCGCCGATCCTGATCGATTTCGCCAAGCTGGCGAGCCCCAATCTCCACGCGCCCGAGAAGTCGATCATCGTCGTTCGCATCGCGGGCAAGACCAGCATGGACGTCGCCACGACCGGGCGGCTCGAACTGGTCAAGCCGGAGGCCAAGGAGGGCGAGGGCAAGGATGCCGCCGCCAAGAATGCCGCTGCCAAGGACGCCGCCCCCGCGAGGCCGGCACAGCCGGCGGGGCCGCAGCAGGCGGTGCTGGAGAAGCGCTTCACGCTGGCCGGCAACGGCACGCTGAAACTCACCGGCAGCGGTGCTCCCGGCACGACGCTGAACATCACGGCCATCGCCGACCAGCCGCCGACCATCGCCTTCACCGATCCGCCGAAGCCGGTGACGGGCGCGCAGTCCGGCGGGCTCGGCATCACCTACAAAGCCAGGGACGATTACGGCATCGCCTCGATCGAGGCGACCGTCTCTCGTCCCGATCCGGCTGCGGGCGGGCGCTCGCTGGTCGAGCCGCCGAAGCAGAACCTCGCCGTGCCGTCCTCCTCCGCGGGCGACGAGGAGCTGAAGAGCACGGTCGATTTCTCCGCCCATCCCTGGGCCGGCGCCAAGGTCCGCATGGTCCTGATCGCCAGGGACGAGGCCGGGCAGGAGGGCCGCAGCGAGCCGGTCGAGGTCGTGCTGCCGCAGCGCACCTTCACCAAGCCGATCGCCAAGGCGCTGGTCGAGCAGCGGCGCAAGCTCGTCATGAATGTCGAGGACCGCACCAAGGTCCAGTTCGCCATGGATGCGCTGCTGATCGAGCCCGATCTCTTCATGAAGGAGACCGGCGTCTATCTGGGCATGCGCATGCTGGGCGAGCGGCTGCGCCGGGCCGGCGGCGACGACGAATTGCGCGAAGTCTCCGAGCTGATGTGGGCGATGGCGCTGCAGCTCGAGGACGGCGACATGTCCGATGCAGAGCGGGCGCTCAGGCAGGCGCAGGAGAACCTGCAGCAGGCGCTGGAGCGCGGCGCTTCCGAGGAGGAGATCAAGAAGCTCACCGACGAGATGCGCCGGGCGATGAACAATTTCATGCGCCAGCTCGCCGAGCAGATGATGCGCCAGCAGCAGCAGAACGGCGAGCAGAACCAGGCACAGCTGCCCGAGAACTTCCGCACGGTGACGCCGCGCGACCTGCAGAACATGCTCGACCGCATCGAGGAGCTCTCCAAGCGCGGCGACATGGCCGAGGCGCAGCGCCTGATGGAACAGCTCAACCAGATGCTCAACAATCTGCAGATGGCACGGCCCGGCCAGCGCGATCCGCGCCAGAACCAGATGAACCAGGCGCTCGGCGATCTCGACCGGATGACGCGCGAGCAGCAGAACCTGCGCGACGAGAATTATCAGAACGAGCAGCGCCGGCAGGGACAGACCCAGCGGGGCCAGCGCCCGGGCCAGCAGCAGGCGCGGCCGGGCCAGCGCGGCCAGCAAGGGCAGCAGGGCCAGCGCGGTCAACAGGGACAGCGCGGCCAGCAGCCTGGACAACAGCCGGGCGAGCAGGGTGAGGACGGCGAAGGCGGCGAAGGCGGCGAGGGCATGCAGGGCCAGAACGGCCAGGGGCAGGGCGGGCAGGGGCTCTCCCAGCGCCAGCAGGCCCTGCGCGAACGGCTGCAGGATCTCCAGCGCCGGATGCGCGGCATGGGCGCGCCGCAGAATGGCGAGCTCGGCGAGGCCGAGGACGCGATGCGCGAGGCGGAAGGGCAGCTCGGCCAGGGCCAGGGCGAGGAAGCGCTGGACGCTCAGGGCAGGGCGCTCGACGCGCTGCGCCGCGGCGGCCAGAATCTCGCCCAGCAGATGCAGCAGGGCCAGCCCGGCGAAGGCGAGGGCGAGGGGCAGGCTTATGGCGAGCCGGACGGGCGCCCCGCCGGCCGGCCTTCGGCACAGCAGCGCGGCAGCGAGGATCCGCTCGGCCGGCCGCAGCGCCAGCGCGACTGGGCCGATGGCCGCGTGCGCGTGCCCGGCGCCGACGAGAGCGCGACCCAGCGGGCGCGGCGCATCCTCGAAGAGCTGCGCAAGCGCCTCGGAGACCCGCTGCGGCCATCGGAAGAGCTGGATTATCTGGAGCGGCTGCTCAGGCGGAATTGAGGGAGCAGCGCGCGGTCATGCCTGGGTCCCGGGGCGTCATTCTCGGGCGAGGCTAAGCTTCGACCAGAGAATCTCTTGCAGAATGAGGAGCGGGAGCTTCCGCGTCACGAGATGCTCGGGTCAAGCCCGAGCATGACGCCCATCTAAGCCTTCCGCCCACTCGCGCTCGCCACCAGCGCGCCGAAGACGATGAGCGCGCAGGAGGCGGCAAGCAGCCAGCTTGCCTCGGCATAGCAGAAGAGCACGAGGACCAGCGTCGAGAGCACCGGCGCGGCGTAGGAGGCGACGCCGAGCAGGGCGACGTCGCCCTGCTTCATGCCGACATCCCAGACGACGAAGGCGAGGCCGATCGAGCCCAGGCCGAGGCCGAGCACGCCCGCCCATTCGATCGATGTCAGCGACCAGAGCGTCGTCTCGAAGGCGAAATGGCAGGCGAGCGCCGGCACAGCGCAGCCGAGCATGGTGATGCAGAGGCTTTCCGAAGGCACGTTGGCGAAGCGGCGGGACATCACCGAATAGCTCGCCCAGACGAGGGCGCCGAGCGCGGCCAGCATATGCCCGAGCGCGAGGCCGCCGCCGGTTCGGAGCCCGCTTGAAACCAGCAGGCCCGTCGCGACGAGTCCGATCAATGCGCCCACGAGATGGCGTGGCTTCAATCTGCCGCCCGGCAGCAGCGCGGCGAAGAGCACGATCAGCAGCGGCCAGAGATAGTGGATCAGGTTGGCCTCGGCCGGCGGTGCCGTCTTCACGGCGGCGTAGTAGAGGGCGGTGTCGCCGAACGGGCCGTAGAGCCCGAGCGCGAAGGAGGCCGGCGTCGGTTTGATGCGGGAGAGCTGTCCGCGCAGCGCCGTGATCGCCAGGATCAATAGCCCGCCGATGACGAAGGTCATGGCGACGAGCTGGAAGGGCGGCACGCGGCCCGACATCGCCGTGAACAGCGCGAGCGTCGACCAGAGCAGGATCGCGCAGAAGCCGATGAGGGTCGCGGTGCGGGAGGTCATAGCGGCTCGGCGATGTCGGAATTCCGCGGCGATAGCAGGTTTCGCGGGGCTTGCCGATATTGGAGGCGGTCTTTCCGATTGACCTCTGTCGTCATTCTCGGGCGGAGCGAAGCGCCGACCCGAGAATCTCGAGACAGGCAGCTATCAGAACCTCCTTCTGCACGAGATGCTCGGGTCAAGCCCGAGCATGACGGCTGCTGTTGCGTCGCAGCACGGCTTCCCGGCGATAGGCGCCATGCTCCGGGCAGCGTTGACCGCGCGCGCAAGGCGGCTCATTGCCTGCTTTATGACCACGATCCCGATGCAATCCGTCGCCCGTCGTCCGCTGATGCCGGTTCTGGCCGCGCTGAGCCTGGCACATCTGCTGAACGACCTCGTTCAGTCGATGATCCCGGCGCTCTATCCGCTGATCAAGGAGACGTATCAGCTCGATTTCGTGCAGATCGGCCTGATTACGCTCGCTTTCCAGGTGACGTCGTCGCTGCTGCAGCCGCTGCTCGGCTACGTCACCGACCGCCGGCCCTGGCCTTATGCGATGGTCGCCGGCATGTGCGCCACGCTGTCGGGGCTGCTGCTGCTCTCCTTTGCCCATAGCTACGGCGTCGTGCTGATCGGGGCGGCGATGATCGGGCTCGGCTCCGCCGTGTTCCACCCCGAGGCGACGCGGATGGCACGCCACGCCGCGGCCGGGCGGCAGGGACTGGCGCAGGGCGTCTTCCAGGTCGGTGGCCATATCGGCTATGCGATCGGCCCGCTGCTGGCGGCGCTGATCGTCGTGCCGCGCGGGCAGGAAAGCCTGTCTTGGTTCTCCGGCGTGGTGCTGGTGGCGATGCTGGTGATGGGCTGGCTCGGCTCGCGCTATTCGGCGATGCGCCGCGAGCAGAAAGCGTCCCCGGTGCATGCCGAGGAGGTCGCGAGCCATGGCTTGCCGCATGGACGCGTGCTGCTGGCGATGGCGGTTCTGGTCGTCCTGCTGATCTCGAAGAACGGCTATACCGCCGCCTTCACCTCCTACTACACCTTCTACCTGATCGAGCGCTTCGGCGTCGAATTGCAGCTCTCGCAGATCATGCTGTTCCTCTATCTCGTCGTCGGGGCGCTCGGCGTTATCCTCGGCGGCATGATCGGCGACCGCATCGGCCGCGACCGGGTGATCTGGCTCTCTATCCTGGGCTCGCTGCCCTTCGCCCTGATGCTGCCCTATGCCGACCTGTTCTGGACCGGCGTGCTCAGCGTCATCATCAGCTTCGTCATGGCGAGCGCCTTTTCGGCGATCCTGATCTACGCGATCGACCTCGTGCCGCATCGCGTCGGCTTGGTCGGCGGGCTGTTCTACGGGCTGTCCTTCGGGCTCGGCGGCATCGCGGCGGCGGGCATCGGCGCGCTCGCCGACCAGATCGGCATCATCCAGGTCTTCAAGATCTGCGCCTGGCTGCCGGCTGTCGGCCTGCTGACCTTCCTGCTGCCGAAGGGCGCGCGACAGAGTTGAGCCGGACCCTGTTGTCTTGAGACGGAACCTCTCGGTCATTCCGGGGCGGCCTGAAAGGCCGAGCCCGGAACCAAAAACCGATGCCGTCCATCATGAACCGGTTTCTTCCGGCGCCTCTAACGATCGAGGACATCGGTTCTGGGTTCCGGGTTCAGGCCTGCAGCCTGTCCCGGAATGACGGCGAGGTTCCGTCTATAAGCAGCACGTCCCAGGCCCTTCACCTCGCATTCTTCGAGGCCGCCGGCGATCACCGGCGGCCTCGACGCATTGAGCCCACATTCGGGCGCTAGCCCTCTCCGCTCTCCGGCCGAACGCTTTCGGCTGCTGCTGAGAGGTTGGCCGATGCTGGTTCAGATCGGAACGCTGATTGCCGCGACGAGTCTGGTGCAGCTCGCGAACGGCTTCTTCAACACCTTCCTGTCCTTGCGCCTGACGCTCGAGGATTTCGGCCCGGCCGCGACGGGCATCGTGCTCAGCGCCTATTTCGTCGGCTTCACAATCGGCGCCGTGTCGAGCGGCGGGGTGATCCAGCGCGTCGGGCATATCCGCGCCTACACGGCCTTCGCCGGGCTCGTCGTCGTCGCGACCGCGCTGATGCCGCTCTGGACCTCGGCGCTGGTCTGGGCTGCCTGCCGGGCGGTGATCGGCATCGGCTGCGTCGGGCTGTTCGTGACGACGGAGAGCTGGCTCAATGCCAAGGCCGTGCCGGACCAGCGCGGCCGCGTCTTCTCCACCTATATGGTCGGGACGTTCCTGGCGCTCGCGATCGGCCAGCTCGCCGTCGCCCGGCTCTCGATCCAGTCTGCCGGCGCGTTCCAGATCATCATCGCGCTGTTCGCGCTGGCGCTGATCATGGTCAGCACGACGCGGGCGGAGGCGCCGGGCCTCGCGCCGGAGGCGACTTTGCGCTACGGCGAATTATCGCGCCAGGCGCCGCTCTCGGTCGTCGGCTGCGTGGTCAGCGGCGTCATCACCAGCGCCTTCTACGCGCTGGTGCCGGCCTGGATGCTCAGCAACGGCATTCCGCAACAGACGATCGCTCTGTTCATGCTGGTCGCGGTGCTGGGCGGGCTCGCCTTCCAGGTGCCGGTCGGGCGCTTGTCGGATCGCAACGACCGCCGGCTCGTGCTAGCCGGCCTCGCGGTCGGCTATGCCGCGGCCGTGATCCTGCTGGTGGCGATGCCGCGCTCGCTGATGGCGGTGCTGCCGGTCGCGGCGCTGCTCGGCGGCTTCATGTCGACGCTCTATCCGGTCTGCGTCGCCCATGCGCTCGACCGGATGCCGGCGGATCGCGTGGTGGCGGTAAGCGGTCGCCTGATCCTGGTCAGCGGCTTCGGCTCGGCGCTCGGCCCGCTGGTCGGCGCCGGCATCATGGCGCGCTTCGACATCGACGGGCTGCTGTATTTCATGGCCGCGATCGCTATCGCATTGGCGGCGGTCGCCGGCCTGCGCATGCGCATGCGCGCGCCGCCGGACAAGGTCGAGCGGCCCTTCGAGGTCATCGATCCGATGAATCCGTCGATCTCGCAGGAGCCGGAGGCGACCGGGAGCGACGGCACGCCGCGCCCCGTCATGGCCTGAGCGGGGAAGGCCGCCGCCCCGCAGTGGAGCGGCGGATCCAGGCGATCAGGCCAGGTACTGGCCGCCATTGGCCGAGATGGTCGAGCCAGTGATGAAGCCCGCATCGTCGCTGGCCAGAAACACCACCGCCCGCGCGATTTCCGCGGGCTCGCCGAGGCGCCCGACCGGGATATGCGGCAGGATCGACTTCTCGATCACGGCCGAATCGATCGCCTTGACCATCTCGGTCGCGATGTAGCCGGGGCAGATCGCGTTCACCGTGATGCCGGCACGCGCGCCCTCCTGTGCCAGTGCCTTGACGAAGCCGATGTCGCCGGCCTTGGCGGCGGAGTAGTTGACCTGGCCCATCTGGCCCTTCTGGCCGTTGATCGACGAGATGCAGATGACGCGGCCGAACTTGCGCGCGCGCATGCCTTCCCAGACCGGGCGGGTCATGTTGAAGAGCGAGTTGAGGTTGGTGTTGATGACGGCGTCCCACTGCTCCTTGGTCATCTTGTGGAACATGCCGTCGCGCGTGATGCCGGCGTTGTTGACGAGCACGTCGACCGGCCCAAGGTCGGCCTCGACCTTGGCGATACCGGCGACGCAGGACTCGTAGTCCGAGACGTCCCATTTATAGGTCTTGATGCCGGTCTCGGCGGTGAACTTGGCCGCGGCCTCGTCATTGCCGGCATAGCTCGCCGCGACGTTGTAGCCGGCCGCCTTCAGGCCCTTCGAGATCGCCTCGCCGATGCCCCGCGAGCCGCCCGTAACCAATGCCACCTTCGCCATAGACCCATCTCCCTCTGGATAATCCCTGCGGCTTGTCGCCGTTATTGTTCAGATAGTTTCAGTTTGGGCGAATAAGCTTCGTCCACGTCCTTGATGATGGCCTGGCCGCAGATGACGCGGCCTTGCGCCGCGTCGAAGGTGAGCGACGGCGGGCCGTAGAGCGACCAGCCGCGGCTCAGCGCCTCGCTGACCCGATGACAGAACGAGGCGTCATCGGGTCCGGTCAGGTAGCGATAGAGCGTGGTGCGCTTCGCCATCGGAGAGGCGCTTCACTCAGCGCTCCACCGCCATGGCGACGCCCATGCCGCCGCCGATGCAGAGGGTGGCGAGGCCCTTCTTGGCGTCGCGCTTGGCCATCTCGTGCAGCAGCGTGACCAGCACCCGGGCGCCCGAGGCACCGATCGGGTGGCCGATCGCGATGGCGCCGCCGTTGACGTTGACGATGTCGGGGTTCCAGCCGAGGTCCTTGTTGACCGCCAGCGCCTGCGCGGCGAAGGCCTCGTTGGCCTCGACGAGATCGAGATCGCCGACCTTCCAGCCGGCCTTCTCGAGCGCCTTGCGGGTCGAGGGGATCGGGCCGGTGCCCATGATCGCGGGGTCGACGCCGGCCGTCGCCCAGGAGGCGATGCGGGCGAGCGGGGTGAGGCCGCGGCGGGCGGCTTCCTTGGCGGTCATGACGACGAGCGCGGCGGCGCCGTCATTCAGGCCCGAGGCGTTTCCGGCCGTCACCGTGCCATCCTTGGAGAAGGCGGGGCGGAGCTTGGCCATGGCCTCGATCGTCGCGCCGTGGCGCGGGTACTCGTCGCTATCGACGATGATGTCGCCCTTGCGCGAGGCGATCGTCACCGGGACGATCTCGTCCTTGAAGCGGCCGGCCTTCTGCGCGGCCTCGGCCTTGTTCTGCGAGCCGACGGCGAAGCGGTCCTGCTCCTCGCGGCTGATCTGGTACTTGGTCGCGACGTTCTCGGCCGTCGTGCCCATGTGGTAGCCGTGGAAGGCGTCCCAGAGCCCGTCCTTGATCATGGTGTCGACGAACTTGGTGTCGCCCATCTTGGTGCCGTTGCGCAGATGCGAGGCATGCGGGGCGAGCGACATCGATTCCATGCCGCCGGCGACGATGATGTCGGCATCGCCATTGGCGATCTGCTGCAGGCCGATGGCGACGGTGCGCAGGCCCGAGCCGCAGAGCTGGTTGAGGCCCCAGGCGGTCTTCTCCTGCGGGATGCCGGCAGCCATGGCGGCCTGGCGGGCCGGGTTCTGGCCCTGGCCTGCGGCGAGCACCTGGCCCATGACCAGCTCGTCGACCTCGGCACCGTCGACCTTGGCGCGCCGCAGCGCTTCCTTGATGGCGATGGCGCCAAGCTCGTGGGCGGGAGTGTTGGCGAAGGCGCCGTTGAAGGCGCCAACCGCCGTGCGCGCTGCGCTGACGATCACGATATCCGAGTCTGCCATGAGAGAGGTCCTCGCTTTGTTGTTACTGCCGCCGCACCGCTCCCGCCGGTTCAGCCGCTCATCGCCACCTTCGAAGTCCGCCGCGACGCCGTCAAGACGGGCGGGCAGCGATTTCCGGGATTGAAGCGGGACACGGAGCTGTGGGCAACGCCGGAAGGCAGGGGCCGCATCTCAATTTCGACAGATTTTTGCACTGCGCGCTCAAAGAGCTTGCGGTGCAGCACCGAGAGGCTATCGTCATGACAGGGAGACCGCTCCGCCGAGCACGCCGGGATCACCAGTGGCCGCGGATCAACGTCAAGAAGGATCTGATGGCCACCGATAAAGAACCGACCGTCATCAAGAAATACGCCAACCGGCGTCTCTACCACACGGGCACCAGTTCCTACGTCACTCTCGAGGATCTCGCCGGCCTGGTACGTGGCGGCGAAGATTTCGTGGTCTACGACGCGAAGTCCGGAGAGGACATCACGCGCTCGGTGCTGGCACAGATCATCTTCGACGAGGAAGCAAAGGACGGCCAGAATCTGCTGCCGATCGCTTTCCTGCGCCAGCTCATCCGGTTCTACGGCGACAGCATGCAGGCGCTGGTGCCGCGATACCTCGAATTCTCTATGGAGAATCTGACCAAGGACCAGAACAAGTTCCGCGACCAGATGGCCAAGGCCTTCGGCGGCACGCCGTTCGGAGGCAACGCGCTCGACGCCATCCAGGCGCAGACGCGGGCGAACATGCAGATGTTCACCGAGGCCTTCCGGCTGTTCAACCCCTTCACGGCGGTGGCCCAGGCCCGGCAGGATGCGGCCGAAGGCGCCAAGCCTGCCGCCCAGGCGGGAAGCGGCGACCTCGGCGACCTCAAGCGCGAGCTCAACGAGATGCGCGAGCGCCTGGACAAGCTCTCCCGCACGCGCTGAGCCGATCCCGACGATTCCAAAGCCGCGCCCTCGCAGGAGAGGGCGCGGCTTTTTTATTGGCTACCGGGGATCGAGGCGCTCCGTTGCAGCGGGGCCGAACTGCAAGCCGCCGGGACTGGTCCGGGGGCGGATCAATGGCCGGGAGCGAGCTTGGTCCCTTCCTTGTCATGCACAGCGAGACGCTCGACCATGGTTGCCGTAGCGTTGTTCATTCCGACGGTATCGACCGCGACGTCGTGGTGACGGAACTTCAGCACAACCCGATCGAGAGCGTGGATCGCGCTGATGTCCCAGAAATGCGCGGCGCTGAGATCGATCACGACGCGTCGGACCTCCTCCTGCCGAAAATCGAACGCCGAGTGGAAAGCCTCCGCCGTCGCGAAGAAGATCTGCCCCGTCACGCGATAGACCGTGGTGTCCCCTTGCCGATCGGCTTCGACGGCGAAGAAGTGCGTCACCTTATGGGCAAAGAACAGTCCGCTGAGGATCACGCCGAACAGAACGCCCTTCGCCAGATCATGTGTCCAGACGACGACGGCGACCGTGCCGAGCATGACGAAGCTGGAGCTCTTCGGATGCACCAGAAGAGACCGTAGGGATCGCCACTGGAACGTGTTGATCGAAACCATGACCATCACCGCGACGAGCGCCGCCATTGGAATCTGCGCGACATAGCGACCGAGCACGACGATCAGGAAGAGCAGGAAGGCGCCGGCCCACAGGGTCGAGAGCCGGCCACGCCCGCCGGACGAGACGTTGATGACCGACTGGCCGATCATGGCGCACCCCGCCATGCCTCCGAACAGACCGGCGACGATGTTCGCGGCGCCCTGGCCGGCGCATTCCCGGTTCTTGTCGGAGGTCGTGTCGGTCATCTCGTCAACGATCGCAGCCGTCATCAGGCTCTCCAGGAGACCGACCATAGCCAGGGTCAGCGCATAAGGCGTGATGATCTGAAGCGTCTCGAAGGTGAGCGGCACCTGTGGAATCGCGAAGAATGGCGGTTCGCTGGGCAACGCGCCCATGTCGCCGACCGTGCGGATATCGAAGCCGAAATACATCGACACGGCGGTGAGCAGAACGATGGTCACCAGCGCGGATGGAACGGCTTTCGTGATCCGCGGCAGGAGATAGATCATCGCGAGGCCGATACCCGTCATCGCATAGACAGTCGGTCCTCGGCCGATCAGTTCCGGCATCTGCGCGAGGAAGATCAGGATCGCAAGCGCATTGACGAAGCCGGTCACGACCGAACGCGAAACGAAGCGCATGAGGTTTCCGAGCTTCAGGACACTGGCAACAATCTGGAAGAAGCCCGTCAGGATTGTTGCGGCGAAGAGGTACTGCACGCCGTGCTGCTTGACCAATGTGACCATGACCAGCGCCATGGCGCCGGTCGCGGCCGAGATCATCGCCGGCCGCCCACCCGCGAACGCCGAGACGACGGCGATGCAGAAGGAGGCGTAAAGACCGATCTTCGGATCGACCCCGGCGATGATCGAAAACGCGATCGCCTCGGGAATCAAAGCGAGCGCGACGACCGTACCGGCCAGCAGCTCACGCGTGACGTTGGGCGCCCATTCGTTGCGAAGATGAGAGATTGCCATAGTGAAGAATGAAGCCTTCGAGGCCCCGCCGGCAGGTGTGGCGGCCGAGGCGCGCAAACTCGGAAGTCCGGCGGAGGCCGAGACCGAAACTGTCCGTGATTGCGTTGTCCGGCGGATCGGCGGCCGGAAGAGCCACCCGGGATTTCACCGGGTCCGAGGTTTATGGCCCATCCTTTAAACCGTCTCGATATTGCGGCGCAACAGACATTGCAGGCAATACGCCCGCCGAAAGCGCCTCTGCGCACTCATCCGAGGTCTGTAACAGGCCTTGGGTGACGTAGCGATTCCGCTCCCGAACCGTGGATGTGTTAGACAATTCCGGCCAGCCACCGGGTATCGAGGGGAAACCGGACGAGGCGTATCCAAGAACAAGGTCATGAACGGGAGGACGAAGTGATGCGCATAGCGTGTATCGAGCTGGTCGCCGCCGCAGGGTTTCTGGCGCTCGCCGCCGGCGCCGCGCAAGCCCAGACAAGCGAGATGACTTTTTTCGTCACGAGCAGCGGCTCGGGGAAGGGGGCCGATCTGGGCGGCCTCGCAGGTGCGGATGCGATCTGCCAGCGCCTCGCCCAGGCCGTCGGTGCCGGCAGCAAGACCTGGCGGGCCTATATGTCGACGCAAGCGGCCGGCGGGGTGGCCGCCGTCAATGCGCGTGACCGTATCGGCGCCGGTCCGTGGCGAAATGCCAAAGGAGCCGTGATCGCCAGCAGTGTCGCCGATCTGCATGGCGCCGCAACCAATCTCACGAAGCAGACCGCGCTGAACGAGAAGGGCGAAACCGTCAAAGGCCGCGGCGACACGCCCAATGAGCACGATATGCTGACGGGCTCGCAAGCCGACGGCACCGCTTTCGGCCCAGGCGAGGACCGTACCTGCGGCAACTATACCAGAAGCGGCGCCGAGGGCGCGGTGATGCTCGGCCACCATGACCGCTCGGGCCTCGACGAAACGCCGCCCTCGAAATCCTGGAACATGTCCCATCTTTCGCGCGGCGGCTGCAGCCCCGATGCGCTGAAAAGCACGGGCAGCGCCGGGCTGTTTTACTGCTTTGCTGCCAATTGACGCGATCATCCGGAGGCGCTCGACGGGCGCCTCCGGCCGGGAGCATGGCTGAAGCCGGGTGTTGAAGGGCTCCGCTGAGCACGGCTTGGCGAGACTTCTTCCTCCGTGTGGTCGCGCTGGCGCCGTATCAGCCGGCGGCCAGTCTCCGGCGCACATGCTGCGAAGGCGCATGCAGCTCGGCCCGGCCGACGAGGTGCCCCTGCAGATAGGTGACGCCCCAGTCGCGCAGCATGGCGGCCTGCATCTCGTCATCGACCCATTCCGCCACCGTCTCGACGCCGAGATGGCCGGCGAGGTCGATGAGCGTGCGGACATAGAAGCGGTCGTCGGTCGAACGCCGCAGATTCTGGGTGAAGGCGCCGTCGATCTTGAGGATGTCGATCGGGAAGGCGCGCAGATGGCGCAGCGAGGTGTGGCCGGCGCCGAAATCGTCGATCGCGATGCGCGCGCCCTGTTCCTTGATGCGTCCGAGAAGCTTGCCCATCCGGGCCGGGTTCTCGATCGTCGCCGTCTCGGTGACCTCGACGATCAGGCGGGATGCCGCGTCTGTGGCCGCAGTGGTGCAGGCGACGAAGGCATCGAGCCATTCGGGGTCGGTGAGCGAGCGCGGCGAGACGTTGACGGAAAGCACGAGGTCCGGGTCGTCCTGCAGCATGTCCATGGCGAGCTCGAGCACGCGATGGTCGAACAGCCGCACGAGGCCGCGACGCTCCAGCATCGGAACCAGCTCGGCCGAGGCGAAATAAAGCCCGGTATCGCCCTGGCCGACCCGCATCAGCGCCTCGTGGAAGGCGGGCTCGCGTGAGCAGGTCCTGACGACGGGCTGGAGGGCGAGGCGCACCCGCCTCTCGTTCAGCGCCGCGATGGCCTGTACGTCGAAACCGACCTGATCGCCGGCCGTGTCGCGACGCGGGCGCGGCTTGGCCGTCACGGCGGTATCGATCGCGCCGGCGCGCGCCGTCGCGAGCGCTCCCTCGGCGGCGGCCAGCAGCGAGCCGCCATGGTTGCCCAGCTCGGGGGCGCTGGCGGCGCCGACGCGCAGCCGTACGAGCGCGATGCCGCGCGCGGTCTCGATCGCCGACTGGGCGACGATCTTGATGAAGCGACGGGCCGCCGATTCGATCTGGTCCTGCGGGCAGCCGACGAGCAGGATAGCGAAGCTGTTGCCGGCATAGCGGACGAGATGGTCGCGGCGGCGCGTGACCGAGCGCAGCCGCTCATGCACGGTGCTGATGATCTCGTCGGTGGCCTCATGGCCGAAATCGTCGTTGAGGCGCGCGAGCTCGTCGATCGCCGCGACGAGCACGACGACCGGCCGCTCGGCCGGGAGGTGCTCCTTCAGCGCCGCTTCGATGTGCTCCAGCAAGGCGGGGCGGTCGCAGAGCTCGTTGCCGAGCTGCTCCAGCTCGTCGGCCCTCGCGGCGCGCTCCAGTCTCACGACGCCACGCGCGCTGGCCGGGCGGCCGTCGCTGCCGGTGAACCAGCGGCCGGTGTCCTCGGCCCACATCTTGCGGCCGGCGAGGTCGATGGCGTAGCGGGTCCGGTAGATCACGCCGTCGCCATGGTCGTGCTCGCTGGAGCCGAAGATCGCGTCATAGCGGCTCGGGCCGCTGCCCGGCTCGACCAGCCCGGCGAAGGCGAGGCCGCGCGCCAGCACCGTGGCCGGAATCGGACCCAGCACATCCGCGACATTCGGGCCCCAGCTCAGGGAGTCGGTCTGGACGTCCCAGCCGTAAACGACTTCACCGATCGAGGAGAGGATGCTGCGAGGATCAACCGGGCCGCCGTTCTGGAAGCTGAAGATCGAGGGGGTGGGCATCGCTCGGCCTCGGAAAGACAGCCCACGCCGCGCCGTTCTGGTGCTTCGTCGCCCTGTCCGGATGATGGGAAGTGCTTCGAAACGATGCGGTCATTCCCATTAATGGGGCGTTAAGTCTGGCCAATGATTTGCAGCCTGAGCTCCGTCACAAGTTGCGTGTGCCGGAGTGATACATGGCAGAGGCCCGCGTTTGGCCGGAGCAGGGTGTGGTCAGCACCAACGCATCTGCGCTTGTACTTTTGCAGGCCGCCGCGGCACGGGCCGAAATCGGCCCCTTCGCACGCCGGGGGAAGGCGACGCCCCAATCGGCTGCGGGATGCTACCGGGCGGCGGCGCAGCTCGTGCCCGCACGCCGGATGCCGCGCCTCCGCGCCTGACTCAGACTCGACAAGGCAAAGAAAAACCGGCCTCTCGGCCGGTTCACGTCTTCTGTCGGGGGAGCGGCATTGCTGCCGCACCCGGCCGGAACGCCTCAGGCGTCGGCCTTGACCTTCAGCACCTGGCGGCCGCGATACATGCCGCTCTTCAGGTCGACATGGTGCGGACGGCGCAGCTCGCCGGAGTTCTTGTCTTCGATATAGGTGGGCTGCTTCAGCGCGTCGGCCGAGCGGCGCATGCCACGCTTCGACGGCGACGTCTTTCTCTTCGGAACGGCCATTGTACTCTCCATCGTGCCGCCGTCCGAACGCGCAGGCTTGCCAAAGCCACGCCTCCGCCACGGCGACGGATCAATCTCGTGAGGCGTTGCCCATACACGCTCGGGGTGCCGATGGCTAGTGCCGAATCCGGATTTCTAGCGATTAAGGCCGGATCAGCCGGGTACGGCGCAGTCTCCCAGCGTGCCGAGCTGGCCGACCCGGCGCTGCGTGCGGGCAGCGGCGGACTGCAGGGCGCGATTGGGCTTCGCCGGGTCACGCAGAAGCGGGTTCGGCAGCGCGGCGGCGAGGCGCGCGGCCTCGGCCGGTGTCAGGCGCGCCGCCGGCTTGCCGAAATAGCGCTGCGCCGCGGCTTCCGCCCCGAACAGGCCTTCGCCCCATTCGGCGACGTTGAGATAGACCTCGATGACACGTGGCTTGCCCCAGGCGAAATCGATCGCCATCGCCAGCGGGATTTCCAGTCCCTTACGGATATAGGAGCGGCCGGGCCAAAGGAAGACGTTCTTGGCCGTCTGCATGGTCAGCGTCGAGGCGCCGCGGCTGGGCCCGTCCTCGTCCTCCATGACGGCGTTGAGCTCGATCCAGTCGACGCCGCGATGGCTGCAGAAGCGCTGGTCCTCCGAGGCGATGACGGCGCGGATCAGATTCGGCGAGATCTGGGCCAGCGGCACCCATTCGCGCTCGACAGAGCGCAGCGTCAGCCAGCGGCCGAGCATCAGCGTCGAAGGCGCGGGCGTGAAGCGATAGAGCACGATCGCAGCGATGAGGATCAGCAGCAGCCAGAAGGCGAACTTGAAGCAGAGGCCGAGAATCCTGCCCAGCACGTTGCTTCGTCCCCCTCGTCGATCGATCGGCGCAAGGCTCGATGTCTTGGGGCCGAGCCCTGCTGCCAAGTCCCGCGCCAAGCCCTGCGCCATGGTGGCGCAGCTTGACGATGCCGCCAGCGTCCGGCAAGGCCCCCGTCCCGGCAGCGAACGCGAGACCCGCGCATGAGTTCCGTCACATCACCGGCCAGCCATGGCGATCTCGACCTGCGCCTCGCGGATAATGCCGCGGCCGTCGAGGCCCTGCTGGAGACGCTGCTCTCGGCCGAGCCGGCTGAAGGCGAGACCCTGCGCCCGCCGCGCCTCGTCGCGGCGATGCGGCATGGCGCGCTGGGGGGCGGCAAGCGCCTGCGGCCCTTCCTGACGATCGAGACGGCGCGGTTGTTCGGCGTCACCACCGAGCAGGCGCTGCGGGCGGGCGCGGCCGTCGAGCTGCTGCATTGCTATTCGCTCGTCCATGACGATCTGCCGGCGATGGATGACGACGACCTGCGGCGCGGCCGTCCGACGGTTCACAAGGCCTTCGACGAGGCGACGGCGATCCTTGCCGGCGACGCGCTGCTGACGCTGGCTTTCGCGGTTCTGGCGGATGAGGCGACGCATCCTTCCGGCGCGATCCGCGCCGCGCTGGTGAGCACGCTGGCGCGCGCATCCGGGCTCGGCGGCATGGTCGGGGGGCAGATGCTCGACCTCGCGGCCGAGGGGCGTTTCGAGGCGGAGAAGACTTCGCTGCCGGAGGCCGCCATCCGCCAGCTCCAGGCGATGAAGACCGGGGCTCTGCTTGCGGCGAGCGTCGAGATCGGCGCGCGGCTCGGCGGCGCCGATGCCGGTGCGCTGGCGGCGCTCGGCCGGTACGGCCGGGCGCTCGGCGCGACGTTCCAGGTCGCCGACGACATCCTCGACGTGGAATCCGACGCGGCCCGGATGGGCAAGGCGACCGCGAAGGACGAGGACAAGGGCAAGGGCACGCTGGTCGGCGCGCTCGGCCTGGACGGTGCCAAGCGCGAGCGCGACCGGTTGAGCGACGCGGCGGTTGCGGCTCTCGTTGGCTTCGGCCCCGATGCCGATGTCCTCAGGGCCGCCGCGCGCTTCGCGGCCGAGCGGAAGAGCTGAGCCCCTTATCGATTTCTTGCGGAAACACGGTGTCGTCCCGGACAAGCCGCGAAGCGGCGCCGATCCGGGATCCATCGTAGAGCCCCGGCGCCCTCCGATGGATCCCGGGGCAAGCCCGGGATGACGAGACGGTTCCGAGAGTAGTCAGAACGCCCTGGGGTGTTATGACAACCGGGGCGCGGAGGCCTTTACCGCCAGCGGCCGAAGGCGTCGGCCAGCGTCTGGCTGCCGGAGACGCCCTTCTCGAAGGTGATGATGCCGCGGCGCCCGGAGGTGAACAGCACGGGCACGTCGATCCAGCTCCGGTTGAGGATGAGATCGACGTTGCGATCGACCTCGACCGGCACGTTCGACAGCGCCGCGACGAAGAGATTGTCGCCGAGCGCGGAGTTGATCGCCGAGAGCGGCGCGCCGCGCTCGCCTTCCTCGGTCTTGAGCTGCGGCACGCCGACCTCCTTGATCGCCTGCGTCGCCGGGTCGCCGCTGCTGGTGAAGCGCAGGCCGATGATGTGCGAGGCGGGGAAGGCGGAATCGGTGTTGCGGCGGATGGTGAAATCGAGATTCAGCCCGGCATCCGGGATCTCGACGGTCGCGCGCACGATCGTCTCGACCGGGCGGCCCTGGCCGGCGCTCTCGCTGTCGAGGCGCCAGAAGACGCGGCCGTTGACCGCCCTCGGCTGCTGCGGGTTCTCGGGCACCTCGGTGTAGAGGATCGCGCGCTGGGCGACGGCGATCTCGCCGCCGGGCTGCGGCACGGGGATACCCTGCGCGGCGCTCTGGGCATTGTTGCCGGGCCGGTTCTGTGCCGGCGCGCCAGCCTCGCCGACGCGGTCGGAGATCTTGCCGGCGTTGTCCGGCTGGGCCGGCCGCGCCTGCTGCGCGGCGGTTTCGCCGTTCGCGCGGGGCGTGTCCTGCGGCTTCAGCTTGTGGACATAGATCGCGGTGGCCGCGATCGCGGCGACGGCGATCGCGACGACGCCTCCCACGACGGCCGAGCGGATATGGCCGGGTTTCACCCGCGATTCGCGCGGCGGCAGCACGCGCGGGCGGGCGATCTGCGGCTGGGCGGGCTCCGGAAGCGGTTCGCCCTCGTCCTGGCCGGTGGCCGCCGGCAGCGGCGCGAACTCCGGCTGCTTCTTCGGCTCGGGCGGCCGCGGCGGCTGCGGAACCGCCTCCACCGGGCGAATCACCGGGCCTTCGGCAGCAGGCGGCGCGGCGGGCGTCTCGTCGTGATCGGCTTCGATGCGGGCGACGGCCTCGTCGAGCGCCAGGCGCTCGCGCATGATCTCGGCCTCGCTCAGGGGCGGGTCGAGACCGCGCAATTGCGCAACGAGAGCCGCCCGCGCCCGATCGAAGATGGCGCGGCGCGCCTCGGGAGAGTTGTCGGGCAACCCGGCGACGGCTCGCGCCAGGATAGGATAGAAGTCGGCCATTGGCCTCACTTGTCGCTGATGGCGCCCTGCGTCAACCCTCGGAGGGCACGCTTATCCCTCGAAAGGATTGTGGACGAGGATCGTGTCGTCGCGCTCCGGGCTGGTCGAGAGCACGGCGACGGTGGCGCCGATCAGCTCCTCGATGCGGCGGACGTACTTGATCGCCTGCGCCGGCAGGTCGGCCCAGGAGCGGGCGTTCGCCGTTGAGCCGTCCCAGCCCTCGATCGTCTCGTAGATCGGCTCGACGCGAGCCTGGTCGCTCTGCCCGGCCGGCAGATGCTCCAGCACCTGGCCGTCGAGCTTGTAGCCGACGCAGACCTTGATCTCCTTGAAGCCGTCGAGGATGTCGAGCTTGGTCAGTGCGATGCCGTCGATGCCGGAGGTCTTCACCGTCTGGCGCACGAGGCAGGCGTCGAACCAGCCGCAGCGGCGCTTGCGGCCGGTGACGACGCCGAACTCCTTGCCCTTGGTGCCGATCAGCTCGCCGATCTCGTCGAAGAGCTCGGTCGGGAAGGGGCCTTCGCCGACGCGGGTCGTGTAGGCCTTGGCGATGCCGAGCACATAGCCGACGGCGGAGGGGCCGAGGCCCGAGCCGGTCGCGGCCTGGCCGGCGACGATGTTCGAGGAGGTGACGAAGGGATAGGTGCCGTGGTCGACATCGAGCAGCGCGCCCTGTGCGCCTTCGAACAGGATGCGCTTGCCGGCGCGGCGCTCGGCGTCGAGCAGTGCCCAGACCGTGTCGGCATAGGGCAGGATCTCGGGAGCGATGGTCTTGAGCTGGCCGAGCAGTTCCCCGGCGTCGACCTCGCCGATGCCCAGCCCGCGGCGCAGCGCGTTGTGATGGGCCAGCAGGCGCTCGATCTTGGCCTCGAGCAGGGCTTCGTCCTTGAGGTCGATGACGCGGATGGCGCGGCGGCCGACCTTGTCCTCATAGGCCGGGCCGATGCCGCGCTTGGTCGTGCCGATCTTCATGCCGGCGTTCGAGGTCTCGCGGAAATGGTCGAGCTCGCGATGCAGCGGCAGGATGAGCGTGGCGTTGTCGGCGATGCGGAGGTTGTCCGGCGTGATCGCGACGCCCTGGGTGCGCAGCTTGGCGATCTCCTCGACGAGGTGCCAGGGATCGACGACGACGCCGTTGCCGATGACCGAGAGCTTGCCTGGACGCACGATGCCCGAGGGCAGCAGCGAGAGCTTGTAGACGTTGCCGTCGATGACCAGCGTATGGCCGGCATTATGCCCGCCTTGGAACCTGACGACGACATCGGCCTGGCTCGACAGCCAGTCGACGATCTTGCCCTTGCCCTCGTCGCCCCACTGGGCGCCGACCACCACAACATTCGCCATGAGCGAGGTGTCCCTGCTTTACGTTCCGCGTTGCCCGTGCAAGCGGCCCGCGCAAATGCAAAACCCCGGCGCAAGGCCGGGGTTTCGGGGCAGGTCCTTGCAAGCCCTCATGGGCCAATGTGGTCCGAAGGTCAAGTTTTCCGACAGTCTCATTGCCAGGGTGAATGGCTCAGACCATCAGGCGCCCCCGTCATTCCGGGGCGACCCGCAGGGGCGCGCCCGGAACCCAGAACCGACACGTCATATCGCTAAACGAGCCGGTCACATGTGCCTCATCAAGACGCGGCGTCGGTTCTGGATTCCGGGCTCATCGCTCCGCGATGCCCCGGGATGACGGCGCGGCGAATCTCTCTCGTCGACCTCGAAGCTGCTGGCGTAAACCATCTGAGCATGGCCGCTCTGCAGCATCTGCGCAGTAATGCTGCCGCAATCGGGCGTAAGGGCTAGAATGGCGGTTGGCGGCCGATGGCAGGGACCAGCATGCCGGCGCCGCAAGAGAGGGGAAACCATCGATCATGACCAAGCTCGACGACTGGCTCGACCGGCACCATGCCGCGTTCACGGCGATCCGCCGCGACATCCACGCCCATCCCGAACTCGGCCTGGAGGAGCACCGCACCGCCAAGCTCGTCGCCGATAGCTTGCGCGAATGGGGCGTCGAGGTCACCGAGAATGTCGGCCAGACCGGCGTTGTCGGCGTCATCCGCGGCAGCCGGCCCGGCCCGCGCGCCATCGGCCTGCGCGCCGACATGGACTGTCTCGCGCTGGAAGAGACGACCAACCTGCCCTATTCCTCGCGTACCCCCGGCCGGATGCATGCCTGCGGCCATGACGGGCACACCACCATGCTGCTCGCAGCGGCGCGCTACCTCGCCGAGAACCGGGACTTCGCCGGCACGGTCAACCTGATCTTCCAGCCGGCCGAGGAAGGCCGCGGCGGCGCCAACGCCATGCTGGCGGACGGGCTGTTCGAGCGCTTCCCCTGCGACGCCATCTACGGGCTGCACAACACGCCGGGCATGCCGACCTCCAGCTTCGGCACCACGGTCGGCCCGTTCCTCGCGGCGGCGGATTCCTGGAAGGTCACCTTCCACGGCGTCGGCGGCCATGGCGGCTCGCAGCCGCATCGCTCCACCGACATCACCTATGCGCAGGCGCATTTCGTGCTCGGCCTGCAGGGCATCATCGGCCGCAACGTCGCCCCGCTCGACACGGCGGTGATCAGCGTCGGCTACATCCATGGCGGCGACGCCGACGCCTCGAACGTCATCCCCTCCGAGCTCGTCATCGGCGGCACGGCGCGGACCTACTCGCAGGAGGTGCGCGATACGGTGGAACGGCGCATCGCCGAGCTCGCGGCGGCGACGGCCCTGGCCTGGGGCTGCCAGGCGGAAGCCTATTATCATCGCGGCACCAGCCCGCTCGTGAACGAGGCCGAGCAGGTCAAGGTCGCGGTCGCGGCGGCCAGCGCGGCGGTCGGGTCCGAGCATGTCAACGGCCAGCTCCGGCCGGGCACGGGCGGCGAGGATTTCGCCGAGATGATGCTGGTGCGCCCCGGCGCCTTCATGCGGATCGGCAACGGCGTCAATCCCGACGGCTCCTTCGTCGGCCTGCACACGCCGCTCTACGATTTCAACGACGAGATCATCCCGGCCGGTGCGCGCTACTGGGTCGGCCTCGTCGAGCAGGAGCTCGGCCAGGGTTGGCAGGCGATCGCCGCCGAGTGAGAATTGCCTGGCGGCCGGTGTCGTACGATGCCGGCCGCAAGCTTGCAGGGGTGCCCGTCGTTTCCAGCGGTTGCGCCATCGGCGGAACGGACCTAGGCGGCATGCTCAGCCGCGGAGCCATGCCATGAAGACCCTCGCCATCTCGACCCTGACGATCTGCGGCATCGACGAGCTGCCGGGCAACAGCGCGCGCGAGGTAACGCATGTGCTCTCGGTGCTCGATCCCGACCGGGCCGAGCTCGATGCTTTCGGCGCCTATGGCGAGCACCATCGCGTCACGTTGCGCTTCCACGACATCATCGATCCGCGGCCCGGCCAGATCATGCCCGCGCCCGAGCATGTCGGGGAGATTCTGCGCTTTGGCGAGGGGCTGCAGGAGACGGCCGCCGCCCGCGTGAAGGGGCATCTGCTGGTTCACTGCCATATGGGTATTTCGCGCTCGACGGCGGCGATGCTGACGCTGATGGCACAGGCCGATCCGACCGAAGGCGAGGATGCGCTGTTCGCAAGGCTGCGCGAAATCCGCCCGCAGTCCTGGCCGAATTCGGTGATGATCGGCTTCGCCGACGCGCAGCTCGGCCGGCAGGGACGGCTGACCGCGGCGCTCGGGCGGCACTATGGCCATCAGATCGAGGCACAGCCCAAATTCCGCACCTGGATGAACGACCTCGGCCGCAGGCGCGAGATCGAGATGGCGGTCTGAGGTCGCCCGCGGGTAAGGGAGGCGCCGTCATGCTCGGGCTTGACCCGAGCATCTCATGACGTGAGGGCTCCAGAGCCTCTTCCTGCAAGAGATTCTCGGGTCTGCGCGGAGTTTATCCTTGGGCCGATCGAAGATCGGACCCGAGGGCTTCGCCCGAGAATGACGATGGAGGCCCGGCGCCCTTTCAATTCATCGGGCGCGCCACGGGCTCCGGTCCCGGCATGGGCTGCTGCTCGTAGGAGAGTTCGCGGTCGCCCGGCCATTTGATGCGATAGGTCAGCTTGATCTCCTTCTCGGAGGCGGGCTGCAGATCGAAGGTCCAGGACGAGACGCCGCGGCGATCGCCGACCTGCTTTTCGGTCGGCGGGGTCGTGAGGGCGGCGATGGTCTCGACCGTGATCGCGCTGCTCTCCGAGAAAGGGATGCGCTCGAGCACCGTGACCTTCACCGGCTTGCTGTGCAGGCTCTTCACCACGGTGCGGAACTCGCGCTGGTCCGTGCGGGTCTGGCCGAGCCAGCTCGGCTCGTTCTCGCGCCGCTTCACCGGGGCGTAGCTGACCTTGATCCGGTCGTCGGCGCCGAAGCCGAGCTCGACCTTGTCGCCCGGGGCGACGAGCCCGAACTGCCCCATGCCGACATAGGTGCCGTCGCGATGCAGCGCGACGCGGCCGGGCAGGAGCGGCGCCTCCTCCTCATGGGTGAAGCCGGCTTCCAGATAGGCCTTCAGCTCCAGCTCCGGGACGGTGCGGGCGGCGAGCGTCGCGTCCGCCCTGCGCTGCGTCAGGACCACCGTCTTCGCGGCGCCGTCCTGCGGGACGCTGGCGCGGCCCGGCACCTGGAAATTCGCCTGATAGGCGCCGGCCTCGATCGTCGCGACCTGAGCATCGGCGGCGACCCTCAACTCATCGCGCGAAACTCCACCGCTGAAACGGAAATTTGATGGGGGCGCGGGGGCGGCAGCAGGAGCTGCCCGCTCCGTTTCCTGCTTGCGGGCTTGCGCCATGGCGCGCGCCCGTGCCTCGGCAATGATCTGCGGCTCGAAGAAGGCGACCTGCACGGGCGCGAGATCGGGAGCGCGGGTGCCGCCGGCCGCGCGCGTGGTCGAGAGCGTCAGCGCCACATCGTCCCAGGCCTCGCCGCTGCGCTGGCGGATCTCGGCGCGCCGCGTCAGGGCGATCTCCGGCTTCTCGCCCGTCGTCGTCAGCCTTGCCTCGTAGGTCGGCGTCCAGTTCGCGCCAGTGACGCGGTAGCTCACGGTGAATTCGGCCGCGACGGGCTGCGGCGCCTCGACCGCGATGGCGACGTCGCGCTTCGGCGCGCCCGGCTTGCCGCCTTGCGGACGGGCGCGTTCGAGGGAGGCGATCTCGGCCTCGACGTCGGACAGGCGGTTGCGCACGCCGCGCAGCTCGTCCTGGACCTTGACCAGCGCGGTGCCGATCGCCTCGAACACGGCCGGCCAGTCGGTTACGGGCAGGGCCTTGCCGTCGGGGCCGAGCTTGTCGGGGCCGGTCTGGGCGAAGCGCTCGATGGTGGCGCGCTTGGCCTCGTTCGCGGCGATCTGGCCGGTGAGCCTGTCCTTGTCGTCGCGCAGCGCCTTCAGCTTGTCCTCCAGCACCGTGTCGAGCACAGGCCTGGCGTCGCCCGGCGTGACGCGGACATCGACGGCACCGACCGAGAAGGCGCCGTCGCCCTTGCCCTCGACGCGGATGGAAGCGGGATCGATGGTCGCCGGCAGGCCGCGCAGCACGACCTGCGAGACGCCCTGCAGCAGCTCGGCCTTGCCGAGCCGCGTCACCACGGCGCCGTCGGGATACACCGTGATGCGGTCGATCCGGCTCGACAGCTCGGTCTCGGCGGCGCTGGCGAGGCCGGGCGCGAGAATCAGGGCAGCGGCAATATGGCTTCTCATCAAAATCGTCCCCTCCAGATCGCAATCACGAGGCCGTGATAGGCGTGGTCGAATTCGGCACGCCCAAGGCGGAATTGGGCCGGAATGCGGATAGGACGAGCGGGCGGGGAGAGCGTCCTGTGTTTGCAGGAGGGGCCCGGTCTTGGCGTGGCGCCGGCTAGTGGCCGGGATGCAGCGCGTCGTTCAGGTAGATGCAGGCGAGCACGGTGAAGACATAGGCCTGCAGCACCGCGACCAGGAACTCGAAGGCCGTCAGCGCCACGGTCATCAGCAGCGGCAGCGGCGCCAGCAGCCCGTAACCGAAGCCGGCTGCGAGCAAGGCCGCGACGAAGCTGCCGAAGACCTTGAGCGCGATATGGCCGCCGAGCAGGTTGGCGAAGAGGCGCAGGCTCAGGCTGATCGGCCGCGACAGGAAGGAGACGATCTCGATCACGGTGATGAAGGGCAGGAGCCAGCCCGGCACGTCGGAGGGCACGAACAGCCGCAGGAAGCGCAGGCCATGGCGGCAGGCGCCGTAGCCGACCACGGTCGCCATCACCAGCATGGCGAGCGCGAAGGTCACGATGATGTGGCTGGTGACGGTGAAGCCGCCGGGGACCATGCCGAACAGGTTGAGCACCAGCACGAACATGAAGAGCGAGAAGATCAGCGGCAGGAAGCGCATGCCCTCGCGGCCGGTCGCGTCGGTCAGCGTCCGCGCGACGAATTCGTAGAGCATCTCGGCGAGCGCCTGGGCCCGGCCGGGGATCAGCGCGCGCGAGCGGGTCGCAAGGATCAGCCCGCCGCCGATCGTGACTGTCGCGAGCGCCATCATCAGCGCCGCGTTGGTAAAGCCGATGTCGATCCCGCCGAGGCGGAGCGGGATGAGGGTCTTGACGATGAACTGGTCGCTGGGATTGGCCAAGGCTGGGCCTCCGCTGCACGAGGTTGCGCGACGGCGCGGACAAATCCGTGCCGTGGGGCCGTCCCCGATGTGAGCGAAGGCCAAGGGTCGTCCCGAGGCCGGGCCTGCTTAGAAAGCGGACCCTGGTTTGGCAAGCGCCATCAGCTCGCCGAGAGCTTCATCATGACAAGGCCGGAGACGATGAGCGCCGCTGCGGCGATGCGCATCGGCGTCAGCGCCTCGCCGAGCACGGTGACGCCGACGAGGAAGGCGCCGACCGCGCCGATGCCGGTCCAGATCGTGTAGGCGGTGCCGAGCGGCAAGGAGCGCATCGCCAGCGAGAGCAGGGCGAAGCTGCCGATCATGGTGACGATGGTGATCGCTGCCGGCACCGGACGGGAGAACCCGTCCGACTGCTTCATCGTGTAGGCCCAGACGATTTCGAGAATGCCGGCAGAAAAAAGATAGAGCCACGCCATAGCGGTCCCCCATGAGTTGCCGGGTCGTCCCGGCACATCGCCCAGGTTGGGGGAGGTCGTGGCCTCGCTGGCGTTGATCTAGTCAGCGCGGCTGGGGATGGCAAGGCTGGAGCAGGCTGCGTCCTGCCAGGAGCGCGGGTCATCCCGGCCGGAGCGAAGCGGAGAGCCGGGATCCATGCCTGAACCTCGACCGGAAGCGCTCCGGCATGGATCCCGGGTCAAGCCCGGGATGACGGAGCGGTCATGTGGCATCCTTCCGGAAGAGATCCCCGGGACGAGGCTCGCGGGATGTTGGCGCCGAGCGCTCAGGCCCTACCGCGCTCGCTCGCATGCGGCTTGATGCGGTGCTCGACGAAATTGCGCAGCTCGGTGACGCGGCGCTCGGTGTCGAGCACCTCGCGGTCGAGGCCATGCGCCCAGGCGAGGTCCTGCCGCTGCGGCTCGGCGTCGAGCGTGCGCAAATCGCCGAGCCAGCTCTGCGTGGAGGCCTCGTCGCGCCGGAAGCCTTCCTCGATCAGGAGCGGCACCATGCGCCCGAGGATCGAGGCGACCTGCTTCAGCGGGAATTCGGGGTGGTACTGCACGCCCCAGAAGGTGCCGCCGCCATGCCTGATCTCGGCGGCCTGGACCTGGCTGTAGGCGTTGGAAGCGAGGATCGTCGTGCCATGCGCGGGCAGGGCGATGGTGTCGAGATGAATCGCCGGGGCGTCGAAGGCGGCAGGCCTGCTTTCGAGCAGCTTATGGTTGCGGCCCGCTTCGGTCGGCGTGATCCGCCGGGCGAAGCCGACCTCGCGGCCCTTCGGGTTGGCGGTGACGGTGCCGCCCGCCGCGACCGAGCCGATCTGGATGCCCCAGCAGGAGCCGAAGCAGGGCGTGCCGCTGGCATAGATCGACCGCATCAGTTCGACTTGCCGCGTCACCGCCGGCTCGGTCTCGTAGATGTGGAGGGCCGAGCCGGTCAGAAAGACGCCGTCATAGGATTCGAGCCCGGCGCCGTCGGGCAGGTTGGCGCCCTCGTCGGCCGGCAGGCAGATGTCGGAGACGATGCCGGGTGCGATCGCCGCGATCTCGGCGGCATAGGCTTCGCCATAGGCCATGCCGTAAGCCTCCCGCAGCCCTTCTCGATGCTCGCGCGTGTTGCCGTCGACGAAAAGCAGGCGGAGCGGGCGGGAATTGGTTTTGATCATCGAGAAATGTCCGCAGGGATGCGCAGGGCGACGGTCAGGCTTGCGCCGCATCTCATATGAGACCGGGCTCGCGCAAGGGTATTGCAAGAGCCCTTTCCCGGAACAGGGCGGAATCGTGCACCCTTCCCCGACCTGGCTGCAACGCGCCTGGGCCAATGCCTATCTGTTGATGATCCTGACGACGCTGATGTGGGCCGGCAATGCCGTGGCGAGCCGGCTCGCCGTCGGCAACATCTCGCCGATGGCGCTGACCTCGTTCCGCTGGATCGCGGTCTGCGCGATCATGCCGTTCCTGCTGCGCCATCAGATCCGGGCCTATTGGCCGGTGCTGCTGTCGCGCTGGCGCTTCGTCGCCCTGCTCGGCATCCTCGGTTTCACCGCCTTCAACACGCTGATGTATCTCGCCGCCTATTCGACCTCGGCGATCAACATCGGCATCCTGCAGGGCTCGATCCCGGTCTTCGTGCTGATCGGCGCCTTCCTGGCCTATCGCACGCCGATCGGCACCATGCAGGCGCTCGGCGTCGCGGTCACGCTGCTCGGCGTCGCCGTCACGGCGAGCCGCGGCGACATCCATGTCCTGACGGGTTTTCGCTTCGCCGCCGGCGACCTGCTGATGATCCTCGCCTGCGTGCTTTATGCCGGCTACACCGTCGCCATCCGCAACCGGCCGGCGATGCCGGGGCTGGTCTTCTTCGCGGCGGTCGCCTGCTTCGCCTGCCTTGTTTCGCTGCCGCTGCTCGTCGGCGAGATCGCGCTCGGCAAATTCCACGCCCCGACCGCGACGGGCTGGGGCATCCTGGCCTTCACGGTGATCGGGCCTTCGCTGCTGTCGCAGCTGTTCTTCATGCGCGCCATCGAGATCATCGGGCCCGGCCGGGCCGGCGTCTTCGTCAATCTCGTGCCGGTCTTCGCGCCGATCCTGGCCGTGCTGATCATCGGCGAGCCCTTCGGCCTCTACCACGCGCTCGCGCTCGCTTTGGTGCTCGGCGGCATCTTCATCGCCGAGCGGCTGGGGCGGTAGGGAAGTTCTTTCGTCGACAACTGCCGACATTCTCGGGCGAAGCGGAGCGAAGACCCGAGAATCTCAGGACGAGAAGGCACTGGTTTCCGAGATGCCCGGGTCAAGCCCGAGCATGACGTCAGGGTATGCGCGACCCTTGTCAGCGCAGCGCCGAAACCGCCAGCCTCGCGACGGCGGCCAGCGCCGCCTCGCGCTCGTTCGCCTCGGCGCGAGAGCCGGCGAGATAGACCACGATGGCGAAGCGCCGGCCGTCCGGCAGCGTCGCGATGCCGATGTCGTTGGTGGCGTGGTTGATGCCGTCGACCGTCAGGCCGAGACCCGTGCGATGGGCGAGGCGCGAGCCCGCAGGCAGGCCGGCCTTGATCCGGTCGGCGCCGATCTTGCTCTCGGAGATCACCTTATCGAGGAAGGCGGCATGGGCCGGCTGGCGCAGCCAGTTGCCCTTGGCAAAGGCCTCGAGGAAGAGGGCGCTCGCCTCGGGCGTCGCGGCGTCGCGCTTGTCCTTCAAGGCGGCCGAGAGCGCGGCGGTGCGCGGCTGCGGCTTCATTGCCTTCAGCTCGGCGCGGAAGCGCTGCTCATCGACCGTCTCGCCCCAGGCGAAGCCGCGCAGCCCATAGATCTCCGGCTGGAACTGGCGCTCGTAGCGGTCGACCGAGATGCCGGTGATGCCGCCGTCGCGCAGCATCTTCGTCACCACCTGCGGCCCGCCGATCTCCCGCATCAGCAGGTCGGCGGCAGTGTTGTCGCTCTCGCCGGCGGCGAGGCGGATCAGCTCGCTGAGCGGGTAGTCGTTGCGCTCGCCCTTGAAGGCTTTGACCAGCGGGCTGCGGAACAGCGAGAAATCCTTGCGCGTGACGGTGATCGGCTGGTCGAACTTGAACTTGCCGGCCTCCACTTGCTGCAGCACGGCGACGGCGAGCGGCAGCTTGAACACGCTCTGCATCGGGAATGTCTCGGCGCCGCGATGCGACCACTGCTTGCGGTCCTTGAGGTCGATGAGGGCGACGCCGAGCCGGCCCTTCGACTGCTGTTCGATCGTGACGATCTCCTTGTCGAGCTTGGCCCGGTCCCAATCGGCGAGGGCAGGCAGGGCGACGAGGCAGGCGAGGGCCGTGGCGGCAAGGCGAAGGCGGGCAGGCATGGGCGATCCTCTGTGATGGCGCCCAACACAAGGGAGGGGACATTGCGGCATGGTTGCGGCAGCGGCCCGGCGACACCGGGCAGGCTCACGCCATCAGCGGCGGCAGGGCCTTCGCCAGCTCGTCGACGGCGACGCGGACCTTGAGCGGCAGCAGCGGGCTCTGCGGCCAGAGCGCATAGCCGTCATAGAGGAAGGGCGGCTGGTCGGGCAGGACGACGGCGAGTTCGCCCGAGCGCAAGCGGTCGCGGATCAGCCAGGCCGGCAGCCATGACAGCCCCAGCCCGGCGACGGCGGCATCGGCCATCGCGTCGAGATCGTCGAAGCGCAGCCGCCCGGATGGCGCGATCTCCAGCGGCGGCAGGCCGGCCTGCGGAAACTGCCAGGGCCGGACCCAGCCGGCACGGCCATAGAGAATGGCCTGATGCTGCGCGAGATCGTCCAGTCCCGTAGGCGTGCCGTGACGTTCGAGATAGGCCGGGGCGGCGCAGAGCAGCATCGGCTGGCGGGCGATGCGCCTGGCGACGATACCGGCGCGATCCTCCAACGTGCCGGTGCGGACGGCGAGATCATAGCCCTGCTGCACCAGATCGGCGATCGGATCGCCGAATGAGAGTTCCAGTTCGAGGCGCGGATAGCGCTGAGCCAGCCCGAACAGCACCGGCGCGACGCAACGCCGGCCGAAATGCGCCGGCATGGTCACGCGCAACCGCCCGCTCGGCTCGCCGAGATGGTCGCCGGCGAGGGCCTCGGCTGCTGCCGTCTCAGTCAGGATGGTGCGGCAGCGGTCGTAATAGGCGCGGCCGACATCCGTCAGGCTCTGGCGGCGCGTCGTCCGGTTCAGGAGCCGCGCGCCCAGCCTCTCCTCCAGGAAGCGGACATGCTTGCCGACCATCGGCGCGGAGAGATCGAGCGTTTCGGCAGCCGCCGCAAACGAGCCGAGATCGACCGCCCGGACGAAGACTTCCATACTGGTGAGGCGATCCATTTTCGGAACCAATGGTTTCTGATCTGCAAAGCACACGCGACTTTATCGTTGGGCCGGTGGCGCAGACAATCGCTTCATTCGAAATCGTTTGGAATGAAGTCATGGCAAAGGTTGTTCGTTTCTCGGAGCTGGGCGGGCCGGAGGTGCTGCGGATCGAGGAGGTCGAGGTGCTGCCGCCGGGGCCGGGCGAGGTTCGCATCCTGGCGAAGGCGCTCGGCCTCAACCGGGCGGAGGCGCTGCTCCGGCGTGGCAGCTATATCGAGGCGGCGGCGCTGCCCTCGGGGCTCGGGCTGGAAGCGGCCGGGGTCGTCGAAAGCATCGGAGACGGCGTCGAGGGATTGAATCCGGGCGATGCCGTCAGCCTCGTCCCGCCGCGTTCGATGCTGCGCTGGCCCGTCCATGGCGAGCTGATCCGCGTGCCGGCCGAACTGGTGGTGAAGCATCCGCCCGAGCTCGACTGGGAGGGCGCTGCGGCGCTGTGGATGGCCTTCCTCACCGCCTATGGCGCGCTGGTCGATCTGGCAGGTCTGAAGACCGGCGAGACCGTGGCGATCACGGCGGCGTCGAGCAGCGTCGGCCTCGCCGCGATCCAGATCGCCAACCGCATCGGCGCGCGGCCTGTTGCCGTGACGCGCTCCGAGGCCAAGCGCGAGGCGTTGATGGCCCATGGAGCGGCGGCCGTGGTGCTATCGGAGGGCGAGGGGCTGGCGGAACGGCTGGAGGCTGCGGCGGGTGGTGGTTCTGGTCTCCGCGTCGTCCTCGATGCCGTCGGCGGGCCGATCTTCGAGCCCCTGACGGCGGCGATGGCGCCGGGCGGCATCCTTGTCGAATATGGCGGCTTGAGCCCTCTGCCGACGCCGTTCCCGCTGCCGGCCGTGCTGGGCAAGAGCCTGACCTTGCGCGGCTATCTCGTCCACGAGATCACGCGCGATCCGGCGAAGCTCGCCGCAGCGAAGGCCTTCATCCTAGCCGGCGTGGCAGGAGGGGCTTTCAGGCCGGTGATCGCGAGCAGCTTCCCGCTCGACGAGATCGCCGCGGCGCATCGCTATCTCGAGTCGAACGAGCAGTTCGGGAAGATCGTGGTGACGGTCTGAGCCTAGGCGTCCGGCGCGTCGTCGCAGAGTGCGAGCTCGACCGGGCAGTTCTCGATGCCGAAGCATTCCGGCAGGAGCTGCTTAAGCCGCTCGCGCAGGGCGTCGAGCGACTCGGCCTCGGTGACGATGCCGAGCTCGCCGGTGTCCATGGCGTACCAGAGGCCCGCCGCCTCGTCGCGGCGGACCTCGAAGCGGATCGGCTCCAGCGCCGCCTCCTGGCGGGAGGCGACGATGGCGCGCAGGGGGTTGAGCACGATCAGAACCTGAGTCGACGAGCGCGCTTGACCATCGGGATCTCGTGGATCTTCGCGAGCAGCTCGTCCGAGATCGGCTCGTCGACGGCGACATAGCAGATCGCGTCTCCGCCCGGCTTGTCGCGGCCGAGCGAGAAGGTCGCGACATTGACGCCGGCGCCGCCGAGCAGCGAGCCGAACTGGCCGATGAAGCCTGGCTTGTCGGCGTTGCGGACATAGAGCATGTGCGGCGCGAACTCGGCGTCGACCTGGATGTCGCGGATCTCGACGATGCGCGGCTTGCCGTCCTGGAACACCGTGCCCGAGGCGTGGCGCGGCATGTCCTCGGCCTCGACGACGATGCGGATGACGCTTTCGAGATTGCCGGCGACCTCGCGGGTCAATTCCTCGACGACGATGCCCTTTTCCTTGGCGATCATCGCGGCGTTGACCATGTTGATCTCGGGCAGGAAGGGCCTGAGCACGCCGGTGATCGCGGCGGCCGAGATCGCCTTGAGGTTGAGGTCCGCGACGGCGCCCTCATATTCGATGCGGATGCCCTTGACCGCCGCCTCGGTGAGCTGGCCGAGGAAGGAGCCGAGCTTTTCCGCCAGCGCCACGAACGGCTTGATGCGAGGGGCTTCCTCGGCCGAGATCGAGGGGAAGTTGACCGCGTTGGTGATCGCGCCCTTCAGCAGGTAGTCGCTCATCTGCTCGGCGACCTGCAGGGCGACGTTCTCCTGCGCCTCGTTGGTGCTCGCGCCGAGATGCGGCGTGCAGACGACGTTGTCGAGGCCGAAGAGCGGGTTCTGCTCCGCCGGCTCCTGCGAGAACACGTCGAAGGCCGCGCCCGCGACATGGCCGGACTTGATCAGGTCGGCGAGGGCCTGCTCGTCGACGAGGCCGCCGCGGGCGCAGTTGATGATGCGCACGCCCTTCTTGGTCTTGGCGAGGTTCTCGGCCGAGAGGATGTTCTTCGTCTTCTCGGTCATCGGCACGTGCAGGGTGATGAAGTCGGCGCGCTTCAGCAGGTCCTCGAGCTCGACCTTCTCGACGCCCAGCTGCACGGCCCGCTCCGGCGAGAGATAGGGGTCATAGGCGATGACGCGCATCTTCAGGCCGATGGCACGCTCGGCGACGATCGAGCCGATATTGCCGGCGCCGATCAGGCCGAGCGTCTTGGCCGTGATCTCGACGCCCATGAAGCGGTTCTTCTCCCACTTCCCGGCCTGGGTCGAGGTATCCGCCGAGGGGATCTGGCGGGCGAGCGCGAACATCATCGCGATCGCGTGCTCGGCGGTGGTGATCGAATTGCCGAAGGGCGTGTTCATCACGATGATGCCGCGCGCGGTGGCGGCGGGGATCTCGACATTGTCGACGCCGATGCCGGCGCGACCGATCACCTTCAGGTTCTTCGCCTGCTCCAGCAGCTTGGCGGTCGCCTTGGTGGCCGAGCGGATGGCGAGGCCGTCATAGTCGCCGATGATCGCGGCGAGCTTGTCCTTGTCCTTGCCGAGGCCGGGATCGAAGGTCACGTCGATGCCGCGATCCTTGAAGATCTGCACGGCGGCGGGGGAGAGGGCGTCGGAGATCAGGACTTTGGGGGCTGTCATGAGGATGGCTCCGGCGGCGCGGCGCTGAGGCGCACGGGCTCGCGTGAAATTCAGGGGACGGGGAAACACCCCGTCATTCCGGACAAGCCGCGAAGCGGCGCCGCTCCGGAATCCATCGAAGGGCGGCTCGCTCTACGATGGATCCCGGGTCTGCGCTTCGCTTGCCCGGGATGACGGTGAGTGCGTCACAACGGGCAGCGCCTTATGCCGCCTTCTTGCTCAAGCCCGCCTTGGCCTCGGCGAAGGCGTATTCGATCCAGGGCAGCAGCGCCTTGACGTCGCGCGCCTGCACAGTCGCGCCGCACCAGATGCGCAGGCCGGGAGGGGCGTCGCGGTAGTGGCCGAGGTCGTAGCCGGCGCCGGCCTTCTCGATGATCGACACCACCTGCTTGGCGAAGGCCGCCTGCGCGTCCGCCGGCAGGGCCGTCACGGCCGGGTCGGTGAACTTGAGGCAGACCGAGGTGTTGGAGCGCGTCTTCGGCTTCACGGCCAGGAAGTCGATCCAGTCGTTCTCGCGCACGAACTTGGCGATGACGCGGGCATTCGCATCGGCGCGCTTCACCAGCCCCTCTAACCCGCCGACCTTCTTCGCCCAGTTCAGCGCATCGAGATAATCCTCGACCGCGAGCATGGAGGRCGTGTTGATCGTCTCGCCGGAGAAGATGCCCTCGATCAGCTTGCCGCCCGAGGTCATGCGGAAGATCTTCGGCAGCGGCCAGGCCGGCTTGTAGGTCAGCAGCCGCTCGACCGCGCGGGGCGAGAGCACGATCATGCCATGCGCGGCCTCGCCGCCGAGCACCTTCTGCCAGGAGAAGGTGGTGACATCGAGCTTGGGCCAGTCGAGGCGCTGGGCGAAGGCGGCGGAGGTGGCGTCGCAGATGGTCAGCCCCTCCCGGTCATCGGCGATCCAGCCGGCATCGACGACGCGCACGCCGGAGGTGGTGCCGTTCCAGGTAAAGACGACGTCGCGGTTCTTGGTGTCGACCTTCCGCAGGTTCGGCAATTCGCCATAGGGGGCGTCGAAGGTGCGGACGTCGGGAAGCTTGAGCTGCTTGACGACATCGGTGACCCAGCCGGCGCCGAAGCTCTCCCAGCTGACCATGTCGACGCCCCGCGCCCCGAGTAGGCTCCACAGCGCCATCTCGACGGCGCCTGTGTCGGAAGCGGGCACGATGCCGATGCGGTAATCGGCGGGGATCTGCAGCACCTCGCGGGTGAGGTCGATCGCGGCCTTCAGCTTGTCCTTGCCGATCTTGGCGCGGTGCGAGCGGCCGAGCGGGGCGTCTGCGAGGCCCTTGAGGGTCCAGCCGGGGCGCTTGGCGCAGGGGCCGGACGAGAAGTTAGGCACGCGCGGGCGCGTGGTCGGTGCGGTGTTCGCCATCGATGTCTCCATCCTTACAGATGGGCGCGCCCCGTTGGGAGGGCGTGTCCCGTCGATGGGGGTAGGATGGGGAGGGGTGGGGAGTCAAGTCGGAAGAAATATTTGAGCCTACGATCTTTAATTCAGATTATTGCGCAGATCATTTCAATATTTCATCTATGTTCCATGCCACATTTCTTTGAATGTTGTATCCAACTATGCCTTTCTGCTTCCTGCTATAGGCGATTAATTTATTTCGCAGCTTTTCAAGCCAAGGGCGTTCCGCGGATAATTCCCGGCCAAGCTTTCCATGCTCGTACCTGGCTTTGATCGCCATAAGCACAATTCTTTGCTCAGACGGGTGCAATTTGGCGAACTCATCGACAAACTCGGGTATCTTAATATGCAACAAAATCGGTATATCGTAAAAATAATTATCTTCGCTATTCGTGAGATTCAGGCGTCTATAAAATAGCTGCTGATCGCTTTTCATTTCCAAAAGCAATTTATTCGCCTGACTGGGATAGTTTTTTTCTGTTGCCTTACCCCTCATCTCCCGCAAATGCACAAACAATTCTCTAAAATCTTTGCTATCACTTTCGTGGATACCAAGACCTCCATAGCCCTGAATTCTAAACTCATCGGCAAAGGCGTTTCGTCCCATTTTTTCTATATTTCCGGATTTAAATATGTCGTCTATATATGATTTACTCTCTTTAAATACAATTTCTCTCTTTTTCTTAATTATTCCGGCCGAAGATAACCAAAGCCTTATCCCAATAACGTGCAAAACCTCACCCGATATGCAGAATTCGCGATTCTTAAATTGGAGCTCCATTTTCTCCAGAGCTTGATAAAACTCATCCTCTGTTCTTTCGAGAGAGTGCCAAACGGTCCTCCAAGGAGGCTCCGCTCCGCGTGGAGCGTATTGAGGGCTTTTATTGAGTTCTGATGTAATGGTATTGCTGTCATGCCAGCCGTTTATAAGTATTTCTTCAAGTGTTTTTTGGTCTAATACATCAAAATCAAACGATATGTTGGAATATTTTTTCTCAATATTATCCATTATACCGTCTGGTTCGCCTTTTTCTTTCTTTACATAGCGGGCCAATCTATTGACGCTAATTGCGCCAAAGTTCTCAGAATTCAGGCGCCCAGTTCTAATTTCGATGGACAAGGCAAGTATCTGGCCCAGTAACCTAAGGATGGCGTTCTCATTGCGCCAATGGTCTGATGTAAAACCTCTTGATACTCTCTCAAAATCCCACAAGCTTTGCTTTAGTATCCTTAGGTTTATTGTCTGTGATAAGTCGTATATCGACGTGATATATTCCGATTGATTGATAAGGAAGTCTCTGGTTTTGTCGTCGCGAATTTGCCCCATAAAATATGCCAGGGCTGTCTTTGTCGACGGGGCAATTTGCAATGTCTTTCCTATTAATTTTTCTTTTATATTCTTGTAAGATTCATCTTTTTTTAGAATCTCGGATTCATTGGCAATTACTATTGCTTTGAATCCATCATGTTCGACAAACGAGTTTATATATCCTAGAACATCTGCTACATTCATCGAGCATCGCTCCAGATCATCAAATACAATGAGATTATCATCTGGATCTGTGAAATACTTACTCAAATCTATTTCTGGAACTGTTGACGATACGGTTACGTCTTCTTTTCCATCGCCGTCAAAATCTATCTTTAACGCAGTTTTGAATAGCCC
>NZ_JBFUIF010000013.1:0-123277 GCF_056402015.1 Allobosea sp. P4_C6 | reverse complement strand
CTGCTCGACCAGCTTCTGCAGCAGCTTGGCCACGGCAAGCGGCTCGACGATGCCGTCGACCTTCACCAGGATGCCGCGATCGGCGCCCATCGCCAGACCGGTGCGGATCGTCTCGGCTGCTTGCGCCGGACCGATCGAGACCACCACCACCTCGGTCGCCTTGCCGGCTTCCTTCAGGCGCAACGCCTCTTCCACCGCGATCTCGTCGAACGGGTTCATCGACATCTTCACATTCGCAAGCTCGACGCCGGAACCGTCCGCCTTCACGCGGATCTTCACGTTGTAATCAACCACCCGCTTCACGGGCACCAAGATCTTCATGCGCCGTTCTCCAGGCTACACGGACAAGCCGGATTACTTCTCGACGAAGGCGCGCTCGATCACGTAGTCGCCGGCCTCGCCATGGTTGCCTTCGTGAAGGCCACGCTCCTGGAAGGTCGCCTTGAGATCGACCAGCATCTGGGGAGAACCGCAGAGCATGAAGCGGTCACCGTCGGCATCAAAGTCCGGCTGGTCGATATCGGCGAAGAGCTGGCCCGAGGTCAGCAGATCGGTGATGCGGCCGCGATTGCGGAAGGGCTCGCGGGTCACCGTCGGATAGTAGATCAGCTGCTGGCGGATCATCTCGCCGAGGAACTCGTCCTGGGGCAGCTGGCTCTGGATCCGCTCGCCATAGGCAAGCTCGGCGACCTGGCGGCAGCCATGGACGAGCACGACGGTCTCGTAGCGCTCATAGGTCTCGGGGTCGCGGATGAGCGAGAGGAAGGGGGCGAGCCCGGTTCCGGTGCCGAGCAGGAACAGCCGCTTGCCGTCCTTGAGATTGTCCAGGACGAGCGTCCCCGTCGCTTTCTTGCCGACGATGATCGGATCGCCGACCTGGAGGTCCTGCAGCCGCGAGGTCAGCGGGCCGTCCGGCACCTTGATGGAGAAGAATTCGAGGTTCTCATCGTAATTCGTGCTGGCGACGCTGTAGGCCCGCAGCAGCGGCTTCTCATCGACCTTGAGCCCGATCATCGTGAACTGGCCGTTCTTGAAGCGGAACGAGGTGTCGCGCGTGGTCGTGAAGCTGAACAGCGTATCCGTCCAGTGATGAACGCTGAGGACCTGTTCCTCGTAGAAATTGCTCATCGCATCGTCCTTTGAAGCTTGGGCGGTGGTCTCTGGCGCGTTTGCTGCAGTGCGGCGGGCGCTTGCTAAGCAGAAAACGCGTACGAAATCAAAATCTTCTTCTTTATTGTCGCGGACAGTCCTGACGCAGAAGATTCCTCACGCCTCGAGGGCTTCCGGGAGAAATTTCAACTTGTCCGGAACGTCCTTCCAGTCGTCGGCATCGGCGGGCGCGTCGCGCTTATCGGTGATGTTGGGCCATTGCGCGGCGAGCCTGGCATTGAGGGCGATCCAGCGGGCTGAATCATCCGCGGTTTCCGAGACGATCGCCTCTGCCGGACATTCCGGCTCGCACACGCCGCAATCGATGCACTCGTCCGGATTGATGACGAGCATCGTCTCGCCCTCGTAGAAGCAATCGACCGGGCAGACCGCGACGCAGTCTGTGTACTTGCAACGGATGCAAGCTTCGGTCACGGCGAAAGCCATGCGCGTTCCTCCTGCTTGACAGTGAGGGAAGGGAGTGCAAACTTGTTCGTACACAAACGATATGCCGACTCTCCGCGGCCTTGTCAATCGGTCAGATTGCAGGTGCGGAAGGGCTTCAAGAAGGGGTGGGGCTGATGGCTGAGCAACAGACTGCGACGATCAAGGCGGACCACAAGCTGGTGGTCCGGAATATCGGGCTTCTGCTCAGTGGCGACATCGGCAACCCCATTCTGCAGGCCGATACGGTGGTGGCCATCGGCGGGAAGATCACAGCCGTCGGCAGCTTCAAGGATCTGGATACGGACAAGGCCGACAGCGTCATCGATGCCAACGGCACGGTGCTGCTGCCCGGCCTGATCGACAGCCATGTCCACCCCGTCGCGGGCGACTGGACGCCGCGCCAGAACCAGCTCGGCTGGATCGATTCGACCATGCATGGCGGCGTCACCACCATGATCTCGGCGGGCGAGGTGCATACGCCCGGCCGCCCGAGGGATATCGTCGGCGTCAAGGCGATGGCGATCTATGCGCAGCGCTGCTTCGACGCCTTCCGACCGGGCGGCGTGAAGATCCATGCCGGCGCGCCGGTGATCGAGCCCGGCATGGTCGAGCAGGATTTCAAGGATCTGGCCGATGCCGGCGTGAAGCTGCTCGGCGAGGTCGGTCTCGGCGGCGTCAAGGACGGTGCCACGGCCAGGCAGATGGTCGCATGGGCGCGCAAATACGGCATCCAGTCGACGATCCACACCGGCGGCCCTTCGATCCCGGGCTCGGGCCTGATCGGCGCCGATGTGGTGCTGGAGGCCGACACCGATGTCGTCGGCCATATCAATGGCGGGCACACGGCCCTGCCGGACAAGGAAATCCGCTGCATCTGCGAGGGCTGCAAGCGCGGCCTCGAACTCGTCCATAACGGCAATGAGCGCGCCGCGCTCTACACGCTGCGCATCGCCCGCGAGATGGGCGATCTCCAGCGCGTCATCCTCGGCACGGATGGTCCGGCAGGCTCTGGCGTGCAGCCGCTCGGCGTCGCCCGCATGGTCTCGCTGCTCTCCTCGCTCGGCGATGTCCCGGCCGAGATCGCCTTCTGCTTCGCCACCGGCAATACGGCGCGGATGCGCAGCCTCGATTGCGGGCTGATCGAGGTCGGCCGCTCGGCCGATTTCGTCTTCATGGACAAGGCCCAGCACTCGGCCGGCAGGAACTTCCTCGACAGCATCCAGCTCGGCGACCTGCCGGGCATCGGGATGGTGGTGATCGATGGCATCGTCCGCTCCGGGCGCAGCCGCAACACGCCGCCGGCCGAGAAAATCCCCGCCGTCGTCGGGCACTGAAGCACCTGCTCCCGCTGCGTTGGCCGATAGGCCGGCGCGGGTTCGACGAGAGAACGATTGCAGTCAGTCTGGAATCGTTATTATCTCATTCGCATACGAATGATTTGGGGCGCGCTGGGTGTCGCTGGTCTTCCATTCCCCTCGGACGGGTAAAGGCGGATGAAAAGGGCTGCGCGCGCCTTCACGCTTACCGTCAACGGCACCTCTCATCGCATCGAGGGCGAGCCTGACACGCCGCTGCTCTTCTTCCTGCGCAACGACCTCGCCATCAACAGTCCGAAATTCGGTTGCGGCCTCGGCGAATGCGGGGCCTGCACCGTGCTGCTCGACGGGGTGGCGGCGCGGGCCTGCGCCTATCCCGTCCGGCTCGCCGTCGGCCGCGAGATCGTGACGCTGGAAGGGCTCGGCACGCCGGAAAAGCCGCATCCGATCCAGCAGGCCTTCATCGATGCGCAGGCGGCCCAGTGCGGCTACTGCATCAACGGCATGGTGATGACGGCCAAGGCCTTCCTCGATGTGAAGCCGAAACCCAGCGAGAGCGAGGTACGCGAAGCGCTGCGCTATAATCTCTGCCGCTGCGGGACGCATGTGGAGATCGTGCGGGCGGTGATGCTGGCCGCCGAACGCTGCTGGAGCCGCGACGGGGCAGGCTCGTGACGGGCGCGACTCCACCGCCCTCCCGCCGCAAATTGCTGAAGCGCGGCGGCGTCATCGCCGTCGTCTCGCCGCGCAAGGGCGCAGCGGCCGAGGCGCCGCCCGAGGAGGGGCTCGACGTCCATGTCTGCCTGACGGCCGAAGGGCGAGTGCTCGCCTTCTGCGGCCATGTCGATCTCGGTACCGGCATCCGCACAGCGCTCGCCCAGATCGTCGCGGAGGAGCTGGATTTCCCGTTCGCGTCCGTCGAGATGGTGCTGGGCGACACGGCCGAAACGCCCGACCAGGGCGCAACCATCGCCAGCGAGACGATCCAGGTCACGTCGATCCCGATGCGGATCGCAGCGGCGCAGATCCGCCAGCAGCTCGTCGCGCTTGCGGCTGCTGCGCTGGATTGCCCGGAGGAGGGGATCGATGTCGCCGCCGGCACCATCAGCCGGCGCGGGGAGACGGGCTACCCGCTCGGCCTCGGTACGCTGCTCGGCAACCGCCGAATCCTGCTGCCGCTGGCCAAGGAGGCCGCGTTCAAGCCGGTCGACCGCCATGCCATCGTCGGCAAGCCGGTCGAGCGCGTCGACATTCCGGCCAAGCTGACCGGGCGCTTCGTCTATGTCCATGATGTTCGCGTCCCGGACATGCTGCATGGCCGGGTCGTGCGGCCGCCCTATGCCGGGATCGACGGGGGCGATTTCGTCGGCAAAAGCCTCGAAGCTGTCGACGAAGCGTCCATCGCCCATATTCCCGGTGTCCGCGCCGTCGTGGTCGAGGGCGATTTCGTCGGCGTCGTCGCGGAGCGCGAGGAACAGGCGGCGGAGGCGGCGCAGGCGCTGGTGACGCGCTGGAGGGACTGGCCGGCCCCGGCTGATCTGCGCGATGTCCAGAATGCATTGCGCACTCACCCTGCGACGGCGCGAAGACTGGTCGACGAGGGCGATGTCGAGGCCGCGCTCCAGACCCTCGAGAAGCGGCTCGACCGCACCTATGTCTGGCCCTACCAGATGCACGGCTCGATAGGCCCTTCCTGCGCCGTCGCCGATGTGCGCGAGGACGGCATCACCGTCTGGACCGGCAGCCAGAACCCCTATCCGCTTCGCGCCGACATCGCATTGCTGATGGGCGTCCCCGCAGAGCGGGTCGAGGTCGTCCGGCATGAGGCGGCGGGTTGCTACGGCCGCAACTGCGCCGATGACGTCGCGGCCGATGCCGTGCTGTTGTCGCGCGCAGTCGGCGCGCCCGTGCGCGTGCAGCTCACCCGCGAGCAGGAGCATCTCTGGGAGCCGAAGGGCGCCGGACAGCTCATGGACATCGCCGGAGGACTGGGCCCTGGCGGCTCGCTCGCGGCCTATGATTTCCACACGCGCTACCCGTCCAATGCAGCGCCGACGCTGGCGCTGCTGCTGACGGGGCGTATCCCCAATACGCCCGCGGCGCTCAAGATGGGCGACCGCACGGCGATCCCGTCCTACGCTTATGAGAACATGCGGGTCACGGCCTATGAGATGGCGCCGATCGTGCGTGCCTCCTGGCTGCGCGGCGTCTCGGCGATGCCCAATGTCTTCGCCCATGAAAGCTATATCGACGAGCTCGCCCATGAGGCGGGCGCCGACCCGGTCGAATTCCGGCTGCGCCACATCGTCGACGAACGCGCCGCCGAGCTGACGCGGGCGACCGCTGCGCGCGCCGGCTGGGAGCCGCATGTCGGGCCGCGCATGCAGGGCGACGCCGATGGCGAGATTCTGCATGGGCGCGGCTTCGCGCAGGCGCGCTACATCCACGGCAGCTGGCCGGGGATGGGTGCGGCCTGGGCGGCCTGGGTCGCCGATGTCGCGGTGAACCGCTCGACCGGAGAGGTCACGGTCAGCCGCGTCGTCGTCGGGCAGGATACCGGCATGATGGTCAACCCGGCCGGGGTGCAGCACCAGATCCACGGCAACGTTCTGCAATCGACCAGCCGTGTGCTGCGCGAGGAAGTGACCTTCTCCGAGACCACCGCCGTCGCAGCGCGCGACTGGGGGGCCTACCCGGTCCTGACCTTCCCGGAACTGCCGGCGATCGACGTGATGCTGATGGAGCGCCAGCACGAGCCGCCGCTCGGCGCCGGCGAATCCGCCTCGGTTCCGAGCGCGGCGGCGATCGTCAACGCCGTCTACGACGCGACCGGGGTGCGCTTTCGCGAATTGCCGTTGACGCCGGAGCGCGTGCTCGCCGGGCTGAACGGCCGTCCGATGCTGGCGCCGCCTCCCGCGAAGGAGAGCAGACGCGGCATCGGCTTCTGGGCGAAGCTGGGCGGCTTGGCTGCGGCTGCTGCGACGGTTACGGCCCTGTCATTTTCGATCGCGCCCGAGATCGCGCCCATCGCCCGGCCGGATCCGGCGACATGGTCGGCCGCGACCATCGAGAAGGGGCGCCAGCTCGCCGCGTTAGGTGCCTGCGCCGTCTGCCATACGGGCAAGGATGGCGTCCCCTATGCCGGCGGGCTCGCATTGGAGACGCCTTTCGGCACGGTGACGGCTACCAACATCACGCCCGATCCCGAGACCGGCATCGGCAACTGGTCCTATCCCGCCTTCGAGCGGGCGATGCGCGGCGGCATCCATCGCGACGGGCGCCATCTCTACCCGGCCTTCCCCTATCCGAACTTCACCAGGACAAGCGAGGCCGATCTTCAGGCGCTCTACGCTTTCCTGATGTCGCAGCCCGCGGTCGTGCAGCGCAACGAGCCGAGCAGGCTGACCTTCCCCTTCAATCTGCGCCCGCTGATGGCCGGCTGGAACCTGCTGTTCAACCGCGGCAAGGAAGCGAAGCCGGAACCCGCGCGCTCGGTGGCTTGGAATCGCGGGCGCTATCTCGTCGACGGGCTCGGACATTGCAGTGCCTGCCACTCGCCGCGCAACGCGCTCGGCGCCGAGAAGGGCGGTCAGGCCTATCTCGCCGGCGGCGAGGCGGAGGGGTGGGAGGCTCCGGCCCTGACCAGCCTCTCGCATTCACCGATCCCGTGGAGCGAGGCGGATTTCTACGATTATCTGCGTACCGGCCAGGCAGCCCGCCACGGCACGGCCTCCGGCCCGATGGCGCCGGTAATCGAAGAACTAAGGGAATTGCCGGACGCCGATATCCGCGCCATGGCGACCTATCTCGCCTCCCTGAACAAGCCGCTGCCGGAGCAGGAGGCGGCTACGCGAACCGAGGCGATCGTGAAGGCGACGGCCTCTGCCGCCAATCCCGGCACTTCGCCGGTTGCGCGGCTCTATGAGGGTGCCTGCGCAGCCTGCCACGAGACGGGCCGTATCGCGCCGCTCGCCAATCAGGGGCCTGCGCTGGGATTGAGCTCGAAGCTTCATGCCGCGACACCGGCCAATCTCGTCAACATGCTAATACAGGGCGGTGGCCACGGCGCGGGCCAGATGCCGGCCTTCGGGAATGCGCTCGATGATCGGCAGATCGCCAATCTCGCGGCTTATCTGCGTGGCCGCTTCGCGCCGGGGCGGCCGGAATGGAGCGGGGTGGAGAAGGCGATCGAAAAGGTGAGGGCGAATCGGCCTTAGCTGTGCTGGCCCGGGCCGGCTCCGCCGTCATTCCGGGGCATTGCGCAGCAATGAGCCCGGAACCCAGAAGCGATGGGCCGCCCCGAAAAGGCGCTTCTGGCCGATTTACTTTTTTCGACAGAATGCATCGCTTCTGGATTCCGGGCTCGCCGCTGCGCGGCGCCCCGGAATGACAGTGGAGGTTCGTTGTCCTCAGCGCAGCCCGTCCTCGCCCTTGATCTCGTCGGTCTTCAAGCCACCGACGCGGGGCAGGGGGCGGCCGGCGCTGGTCAGCACCACCGCGACTATGATCTCGTCGGCGCGCGGGGCGTCGGGCACGCGCACCTCCATGCCGTCGAAATGGCTGCGGACATAGGCTGCCGCCTTGTGGCCGAGTGGCACGTCGAGCACGACGCCGAGCGAGCCGCGCTTCTTGGCGGAGGGGATGAGAGCCGGCGCCTTGCCGAGCAGCTTGCGCAAGGGCGTCCCAAGCTTGGGATGCAGGATCGCCGCGGCGTGCTCCAGCTCGCCGTTCTCGCCTACGGCCGCCGCCTTGCCGTAACCCTCGACCTGCTCGCCGGGGATACCCAGCGCCGCCAGCGCATGGCGGCCGAGCAGGTCGCCCAGCTCCTCGCCGATCTCGATCAGCGGCGCGAGGTCTGCCTCGTAGCGCCCGGCGAACGGATTGGCGATCACGGCGACCGCCGCGGCGCGACGCACGGCCGGCTCGACCGGGCGGCCCATCTCCGAGCGGGTTTCGTCGGTGATGGTGACGATCTTGCGGATGCTTGCGCTCATCGCAGGCCATCCTCTCCCTTGATCTCGGAGGCCTGCAGCCCCCCGACGCGGGCATGAATGCGCGAGCCTGTGGTCATCACCAGCGCGAAGAGCAGCTCATCGGCCTTCGGCGCATCGGTCAGCCCGACCTCGAAGGCATCGAAATGGCTGCGGACATAGGATGCGTTGATGTGGGTGACGGGGATGTCGAGCCGGGTGCCGGGGCCGCCGACCTTCTTGGTCGAGGCCACGATCGCCTTGGCGTCGCCGAGGATCTCGCGCATCGCATAGCCGCCCGGCGCATGCCAGAGAGCGCCATGTTCCAGCTCGCCGGCCGCGCCGACGATGGCGCCCTTGCCGTAGCCTTCGATAGCCTTTGGATCGCCGCCGAGAGCATCGAGAAGCTGGGTTGCCAGCGAAAGGCCGAGCGGCTTCAGATCCTCCATGAAGCCTGCGATCTCGGCGACATAGCGGCCGGCGAAGGGGTTGGCGATCACGGCCAGAGCCGCGCCGCGCTTCAGCGGCGCAGCGGGAGCGGGGCCGCCTTCATGGAAGATCGTCTCGACGACGACTGCGAGCTTGCGGATGGCGATCTCAGGCATGGGACAGTTTCCTCGATGTGGTTTCTGAAAGTGCGGGCAAGGCGAGCGTTTCGCTCCGGCCCTGGAGGTGCAGGGCGCATGACAGGATCAGGCCTAGCGCCTGCAATCTCTTCGCTTCTCGCAGGCCGGTAGCGAGTGCGTCTTGAATCTCGGTCTCGGCAAGCCTGCCGACATGGCGCGTGACCGGGATATTGCCCAGATCGCTGTCGGAGTGGATCGCGTTCGCGGGCATCCGGACGATGGCCGGATGGCCGGGCAGGTCCACCGTATTGGCAATCACGGTCGCGGCGGCATCGGCCATGGCGGCTGTACGCGCCAGCACCGTCACCGCTTCCGCGATCCCGCGGGAGAAGCTGCGGCCGGGATAGCCGCTGGTCGCGATGCCGTGGATGCCGTCCGTGGCGGAAATCGTCGTCGTGCCGAACAGGCTTGGCTGTTCCGGTCGGTCGACGAGCCCCACGCGGACATGCTCGCCCTCGGTCAGATGCAATGCGATGTCGCCGCCATTGTTGACGAAGGCGCGCCGCAGCGGGGCAGTGCAGACCATCGCGCCGAGGATTTCCTCGGCGACCGAGCCGGCGACCGCAGCCATCGGCGTGATGAAGGTATCGACGGCAAAGGGCAGGACCGCTGCGTGCATGCGCCGGGCGACCTCGCCGTCCGGAACCGGGCTTTGGCTCGTGACGCGGCTGCGCAGCAGGGAGAGTTCGCCGCAAAGCTTGGCCAGCAGCCCGTCGAAACGGCGGCCGGCAGCCTCATAGGCTGCCTGAGCGGCGGAATCCTCTCCGGTCGCCTGGATGACGAGGTCGATCGGCCCCTGCTGCAGCAGCAGGCGCTTGCCATCCGGCAGGAAGCGCATCGAGGGCCGTTCGAACATGTCCGCTATCCGTGAGAGCGCCGTGTCTTTTGCGGCGCGAAGGGCCAGGGATTGTCCTGCCGCTGCGGGAGCTGGAGGCGCCCCTCGCTCTTGAGCAGGCTGAGCGGCTGAACATGGTCCATATGGCCGCCGAGCTCCTGATAATCGGAGAGCTTCATGGTGAATTCCAGCGGCGCGACCAGCGCGGGCGTCGGGACGTAGCCGAAGGCGTTCTCCGGCAGGCGCGTGACATCGACCATGAAGGTGATGCCGCCGCCCGGCCAGATATAGACCGGGGCACCACCGCAGGTGACATAGGTCAGCGAATCCTTGACCGAACGCGTCAGCCGCACCGGATTCTCGGTGACTCCGGCGCGCAGCGAGCCGCCGGCGCCACCGATGAACAGCACCGTCGACAGCGCAGGCTCGCAGTTCTCCGCGATGCGGTCGACCGGCTCGCGCAGCGGTGCGGGAATATCCATCTCCACCGGGTTCAGCTCATCGTCGAGCTCATAATAGGCGGCATGCTCGCCGGTGGTCGAGACCATGAGCAGGCGCAGGCCCGGACGTGCGACCTTGGGGTCGAACGGGCCGAGGATGGTCAGCGGATCGCTGATATTGGTGCCGCCCCAGCCGGTGCCGGGCTGCGCCACCTGGAAATAGCGGCCGGGCGTCGACCGGCGGCCCTTCATCTTGAGGCCGGTCGGCTCCATGCCAAGCAATTTGCCGGCCTGGTGCTCGGAGAGGACGCCGGTGATGTGGTCGTCGACGACGACGACCTCGTCGACCTTGCCGTGCCACTGCCTGGCGAAGATGCCGATGGTGGCCGAGCCGCAGCCGACGCGCATCCGGCTTTCCGGAATGCCGTTGACGATCGGCGGTTGTCCGGCCTGCACGACGACCGTCTCGCCGCCGTCGATCGCCAGCTCGACCGCCTTGCCGTTGCAGAGCTGGAGCAGCGCGTCGCAGGTGACGCGGCCCTCCTTCTTCGAACCGCCGGTGAGGTGGTGCACACCGCCGAGCGAGAGCATCTGCGAGCCGTATTCGCCTGTGGTGACGTGGCCGACGGCCTCGCCCTCGACACGCACCGTCGCGGTCTCGGGGCCGAGGAAGCGGTCGGTGTCGATTTTGATCTTCACGCCGCAATAGCTGAAGATTCCCTCGGTCACGACCGTGACCATGTCGACGCCGTCGACCTCCGAGGAAATGATGAAGGGCGCGGGCTTGTAGTCCGGATAGGTCGTGCCGGCGCCGATGGCGGTGATGAAGGTGCCGCGCGGATTGAGGATGTCCCCGCTCCACTCGCGCTCGCCCGCAAAGGGCACGACCTCGCCGCCCTGGTCGATGGTCCGGCCGAGAACGACATGCGGATCGACGCGCACGAGCGCGCCGTCGACATTGCCGTAGCGGTCGCAGGCGCCGACCGCACCGGGCTTGATGAAGCACATGACGGGGCAGGCATCGCAGCGAATCTTGTCGTCCACGGCGGCGGTTGTCACGTCTGAGGCCATAGCTCGTACCCCTCGCGCCGGCGGCGCAGATTGTTATTGTTTGTATGCAAACAATGTAAGCGAACGAACGGGAGCCCGTCAACAGTGGGACAAGACACCCGCGTAGTCCGGGGGCTGGCGGTCCCGGTTGCATCGGCTACCGGGCGCGGGCCGGCATGAACGCATGAGGATGGCCGCATGCCCAATTTTGCATCGCGCCCGCCGGGCGGAAGCGCTAGAAGCCCAGCAACGTTCGGTGAGTCCTCAGCGCTGCCGGAGCATTGCGACGCCATGCGGGGACGGCGACCTTAGCCGCCTTCCGGCGTTGAGTGCCGCCCGCTTGCCCGCGGCGGCTGCCTTCAATGCGGGCAGCGGGCAGAATTATTATAGGTTGACAAGAATTTTGGACCCCATCAAATTCGTAGGTGCACAAACAATTCAGTTGCACGAGACGACCGCGATAAAGCCCTTTGAAGCCGGCATGGAGGAACCTGCCAGCGACGAAGGGACCGAATAGGCGCCGCGCATCTGAAGCAAGAACGAGGGGAACAGCGATGACGATAGACCGCAGACGYTTTCTAGCCGCCGCCTCCGCAGGCGCAGCAGCCATGGCTGCTCCCTCGCTCGTTCGGGCACAGGGCAGCGGCACCATCAAGATCGGCGAGATCAACAGCTACACGGCCCAGCCGGCCTTCCTGAAACCCTATCGCCAGGGCTGGGAACTGGCTCAGGATCAGGTCAATGCCGCCGGTGGCGTGCTCGGCCGCAAGCTCGAGACGATCTTCCGCGACGATGCCGGCAAGCCGGAGGACGCGGTGCGCCATGCCGGCGACCTCATCAATGCCGAGAAGGTCGACCTGCTCTCGGGCGGCTTCCTGTCCAATGTCGGCCTCGCGATCGCCGATTTCGCGGCTCAGAACAAGCGGCTCTACGCCGCGTCCGAGCCGCTCTCGGATGCTCTCGTCTGGTCAAAGGGCAATCGCTACACCTTCCGGCTGCGCCCCTCGACCTATATGCAGGCCGCGATGCTGGTCGAGGAAGCCGCGAAGCTGCCGGCCAAGAAATGGGCGATCGTCGCGCCGAACTACGAATACGGCCAGTCGGCGGTGAAGTGGTTCAAGGAACTGCTGAAGAAGGCGCGGCCCGATGTCGAGTTCGTCGCCGAGCAGTTCCCCGCGCTCGGCCGCATCGATGCCGGCGCCACGGTCCAGGCCTTGGAAGCGGCCAAGCCCGACGCGATCTTCAATGTCACTTTCGCTGCCGACCTGACCAATCTGGTGCGCCAGGGCAATACGCGCGGCCTGTTCGAGGGGCGCGCCGTTGTCTCGATGCTGACCGGCGAGCCGGAATATCTCGATCCGCTCGGCGCCGAGACGCCGGAAGGCTGGATCGTGACGGGCTACCCGCATGCCGATCTGCAGACGCCGGAGCACGTCAAGTTCCGCGACGCCTACAAGGCGAAGTACAACGACTATCCGCGGCTGGGCTCGGTCGTCGGCTTCGACACGATGAACTCGATCGCGGCGGCACTGGCCAAGGCCGGTACGACCGACAACGAGAAGCTGATCGACGCGATGAAGGGGCTCAAATTCCCATCCGCCTTCGGCACGGCCGAGTACCGCGCCGTCGACCATCAGTCGACGCTCGGCGCCTTCGTCGGCAAGACGGCGGTGAGGAACGGCAAGGGCACGATGATCGACTGGAGCTATCGCGACGGCGCGAAGTACCTGCCGAGCGACGATGTCGTGAAAGCCATGCGCCCCGCCGGGTGAGGCTCAGCCGCCACATAGCCGGTTCCCGGACGGGCTGATCCGTCCGGGATGTCGTCTCAAACCTTCTGCTCTGCGATCGCCTCCGTCGTGGCCTAACGTGCCGGCGGGGCCAGTGTCGTATACTGCCCGAAGGCGAGGTCCTCATGTTCGATCTCATTCTCACGCAGACGCTGAACGGACTTGCCTCCGCATCGTCTCTGTTTCTCGTCGCATCGGGGCTGTCGATCATTTTCGGCGTCACCCGTATCGTGAATTTCGCGCATGGCTCCCTCTACATGCTGGGCGCCTATCTGGCCTGGACGCTGGTGACCTGGTTCGGCCCCGGCGACGCGCTCGGTTTCTGGGGTGGCGTGGTGCTTGCGGCCCTTTTGGTTGCGGTCGTCGGTCTGCTGATGGAGGTCACGATCCTGCGCCGCATCTACCAGGCGCCGGAGCTCTTCCAGTTGCTCGCGACCTTCGGCGTCGTGCTGATGATCCAAGACATCGCGCTGGCCACCTGGGGCGCCGAGGACAAGCTGGGGCCGCGTGCGCCCGGCTTCCGCAGCTTCGTCGTGCTCTTCGACAACCGCTTCCCGACCTACGAGCTGTTCCTGATCGCGGTCGGGCCGGCCGTGCTCGCGGTGCTCTGGTTCCTGTTCCAGAAGACGCGCTGGGGCACGCTTGTGCGGGCCGCGACGCAGGACCGCGACATGGTCGGCGCGCTCGGCGTCAACCAGCGGCTCCTGTTCACCTCCGTCTTCGCCTTCGGCGCGATGCTCGCCGGCTTCGGCGGCGCCCTGCAACTGCCGCGCGAGGCCGTGACCCTGCACATGGACCTCGCGATGATCTCCGAGGCCTTCGTGGTCGTGGTGGTCGGCGGGCTCGGCAGCGTGACCGGCGCTTATCTCGCTGCCGTGCTGATCGGGATCCTGCATGCCTTTGGCATCCTGATCTTCCCCAAGATCACGCTCGTTCTCGTCTTCCTGGTCATGGCGGTGGTTCTGGTCATCAAGCCCTACGGGTTGATGGGCAAGCGCCCGGTCGGCCATGCGCGCGGCCCGGCCGCAGCCGAGCCCTTGCTGACGCCCGCCGACCGCGCGACGAAGCTGGCCGGGCTCGCCGCCCTGATCCTGCTCGTGCTCGCTCCGCTGGCGACGCCCGACTATCTGCTGCTGACGCTGACCGAACTCGTCATCTTCGCGCTCTTCGCCGCATCGCTGCATTTCATGATGGGGCCGGGCGGCATGGCCTCGTTCGGCCACGCCGCCTATTTCGGCCTCGGCGCTTATGGCTCGGCGCTGGCGGTGAAATGGCTGGGGGCCCCGATGGAGCCGGCGCTGATCATTGCGCCATTCCTGGCGGGCATCGCCGGCGTGGTCTTCGGCTGGTTCTGCGTCAGGCTGTCCGGTGTGTATCTCGCCATGCTGACGCTCGCCTTCGCGCAGATCTCCTGGGCGACGGCCTTCCAGTGGGTCGATCTCACCGGCGGTGACAACGGCATCCTCGGCGTCTGGCCGTCGCCCTGGGCGGTTTCGAAGACGGCGTACTACTATCTGGCCCTGGTGGTGTGCGCGATCTGCATCATCGCGCTGCGCTTCGCCGTGTTCTCGCCGCTTGGCTACGCGCTCAGGGCGGCGCGCGACAATCCGCTGCGCGCCGAGGCCATCGGCATCGACGTGATGCGCGTGCAGTGGGTGGCGTTCACCGTCGCGGCCTTCTCGGCTGGCATCGCGGGGGGCCTGTTCGCCTTCTTCAAGGGCTCGGTCTTCCCGACCTACATGGCGATCCCGCGCTCGGTCGACGCGCTGCTGATGGTCCTGCTCGGCGGCGTGCAGACGGTGTCCGGCCCGATCATAGGCGCCTTTGCCTTCGCGGGCCTGAGCGAGCAGCTGATGAAGCTGACGATGTACTGGCGGTTCATGCTGGGGCTGTCGATCGTGCTGCTGGTCGTGCTCTTCCCGCGCGGTCTCGTCGGCGGCCTGCTGGCGCTGCGGGAGCGGCGGCGCGATGCGCAGCACACCGATGATGGCGCGATCCCGGCCCGGCTGGCTGTGGAGGGCGTGCGATGAGCGCCGTTGCATCCCTGCGGTCCGATCTTGCGGACGATGCCGTTCTGGTCGTGCGCGATCTGGCGAAGTCCTTCGGCGGCGTCCATGCCGTTCAGGGCGTGTCTTTCTCGGTCGAAGCCGGCAAGATGCTGGCGCTGATCGGCCCGAACGGCGCCGGAAAGACGACCTGCTTCAACATGCTCAACGGCCAGCTGCGCCCCGACAGGGGAGAGGTTGTCCTCGCCGGCCGGCCGATCACGGGGCTGAAGCCGCGCATCGTCTGGCGCATGGGCGTGGGTCGGACCTTCCAGATCACCGCGACCTTCACCTCGATGACTGTCCGCGAGAACATTCAGATGGCGCTGATCTCCCATGAGCGCGGGCTCTGGAACCCTTTCGCGCCGGCCCGGGCGCGGCATGTCGCGGAGGCCGAGGCCCTGCTCGCGCAGGTCGGCATGCTCGAGCAGGCGGATCGCGCCTGTGGCGTGCTGGCCTATGGCGACCTCAAGCGTGTCGAGCTCGCCGTCGCGCTCGCCAACCGGCCCCGCCTTCTGCTGATGGACGAGCCGACCGCCGGCATGGCGCCGCGCGAGCGCATCGAGCTGATGGCGCTGACCGCCCGGATCGCCGCTGCCGAAAATATCGCGGTGCTCTTCACCGAGCACGACATGGATGTCGTCTTCACCCATTCCGACCGCGTGATCGTTCTCGACCGTGGCCGGCTGATCGCCGACGGCACGGCCGAGGATGTCAGGCAGGATCCCAATGTGCGGGCGGTCTACCTCGGCTCCGGCGCGACTTCGGGAGGCCATTGATGACCGCGCTGCTCGAAATCTCCGCACTCGACGCCTATTACGGGCGCGCGCATATCCTGCAGGGCGTCGCCTTCGGCATGGCGAGGGGCGAGGTGCTGGCGCTGATGGGCCGGAACGGCGCCGGCAAGTCCACGACGATGAAGGCGGTCATGGGCCTCGTGCCCCCGGCCGGCGGCAGCGTCTCCTTCGACGGGCGTCGCATCGACGGGCGCGAGCCCTTCGAGATCGCCCGGCTCGGCATCGGCTATGTGCCGGAGGAACGGCGCATCTTCTCGGAACTGACCGTGATGGAGAACCTCTCCGTCGGCCAGCGGCCACCGCGAGAGGGCGTGCCGCACTGGACGCCGGAGCGGCTCTTTGCGCTTTTTCCCAATCTCGGCCGCATGCGGGACAGGCCGGGCGGCGCGATGTCCGGCGGCGAGCAGCAGATGCTGACCATCGCCCGCACGCTGATGGGCAATCCGCAGCTCGTCCTCCTCGACGAACCCTCGGAGGGGCTGGCGCCGGTCATCGTCGAGGAGATGGCCAAGACCATCCTGGCGCTGAAGGACGAGGGATTGAGCATCCTGATCTCGGAGCAGAACCTGCATTTCGCCGGTAACGTCGCCAACCGCGCCGCGATCATCGAAAAGGGCATCATCCGCTTCACCGGGACGATGGACGAGCTCAAGGCCGACGAAGCCATCCGCAGCCAGTACCTGTCGCTCTAGAGCGTGCTGTTTTTTCACGGAAGCACGTCGTCATCCCGGGCTTAACCCGGGATCCATGCCGGAGCGCGTCCAGTCGAGGTTCAGGCATGGATCCCGGATCTGCGCTTCGCTCCGTCCGGGATGACCAGCCTTTCCACGAAACTCCAGCACGCACTAAAGGCCTCGACCTCAGGGCACCCGAGCAGGCACGCAATTGCGGTGGATGGCGTTCTGCTCAGCCGAGCTTGGCGAGGAGCGCAAGCAGTTGCTTCGCCTCCTCTCGCGACAGAGGTTCCAGCGTCGCGGCGGTGATCGCCTTCGCCTTCTCGAAGAGCTCGGGTATCGTCGCCTGCCCCTGCTCGCTCAGCCGGATGAGGATGCGCCTCTGGTCGTTGGGATCGGGCAGGCGTTCGACGAGGCCACGTTCGGCCAGGCGGGCGATGACGCCTTTGATGGTCGCAGGGTCCATCGCCGTCATGCGGCCGAGCTGGTTCTGCGAGATGTCTTCGCCCCCTGCAGCAAGCTTGCTCAATGCGGCGAATTGCGTCGGCGTCGGACCATTCTCGCCGATGGTCTGCTGGAAGATGGAGATATGGCGCTGCTGCGCCCGGCGCATCAGGAAGCCGACCTGCTCGTCGAGCACATAGCCGTTTGGCCGACCGACGGCCGGTTGCGAAGGCTTCTCGCCGGGCTCCTCGGGGCGTCGGGTGGACGCGCGCGCTCTTCCTCTCATCAGTTCTCCCCGCGGATGAGCATGCAGCTTGCACCGGCCCCTGAGCGGCTCACTGCACAATAAGGCGACAAAACTTGTTACTATACGTTCAATCGCCGCTTGTCCTGCCTTGAGTGCGCACGCCTTCGATTAAGGTGTCACTAGCCTTGCGGTCGCCTCCGGCCTCGCCGTGCTTGCGGTATCAAGGACTGGAGTGCGATCCGCAGTCGATCGACACCTGAATCTGATGCCTCAGTCCAGCGCCGTTCCTTGGCTGAGCCCGGCCGAGGTCTTGCCGCTCCCGCGGGCTCGACGCACCAACTCCTGGCCTACGGGCATATGTCCGCGCGGAGCTGCGTGGCGGGCCTTCGCGTTCGTCGCCATCACGGGCGGTCGGCAGCATCGTCGCGTCGAATGCCGCCACAGCCCGACCGGGTTCGCTATGATCTCGATAGCCGCTTTACGTTCGAGCGGACCTTTTGCCGGTATCCTCGAACAATCCCGATCGGTGCCGTGCCGGTTGCCAGCCTTCCAGCGGCCTGCTGGGCCGCGGCGACTTTCTCGGCCACCATTCGTTTTGCTTCGCTGTCAGCCGCCGCGCCACCTCTCGCGAGCTTGAGGGTGCGAAGCCAGATCGCTTGCTGGGCTTCAATTGCGAGCATCGACATCTCGTAGAACATTTTGAACATGGAACGTGGTTTCCTGCTACTCGGCATTGTGCTCTAGGTCGCCTCCGTGGACTTCCCCATGGCAAGGCTCTCGACATACCGGCGCCGGTTTTCCGAGGTGTTCGCCAAAGCGCGCTCGTCGAGCCATGCGATCAAGGCAGCCGGTCGAACCGTCACGAACTGAAGCGCTCTGCCCCTCGCCAGCCATTCGTTGCAGACCGCAAGTGCCTGCCGGCGCCAAGCCTCGTAATCGGGCGGCTCGTCATTGCCGTCGAGAGCCATTGCCCAAAGGCAAGCGAAATCTTCTGGCTGGTACCACGGTATGGCGACCGTATAAGTTTCAATTGTGGGTTTCACGGGAAAAACCGATCAACCGCGTTATCTGCGGAAATAAAGGCGTTAAATCCCGCTCTCTAAAGGCGCCTGTTTGCCCGGCATGTCAAAATAAATTCACGTATTATTTGAAAAATTTAGAGCATTCGTTGAAATTGCAGCGAAATACCGCCCGGTATGTCTTTTGACATACTGATTTTAATTATCAGTTGATCGGAACATAGCGCTGCGCATGRCCGTTTTTCGCAAAGGTAAAACGGGAGTTCAATTTCATGTTCATGCGCGTCGATCGGCTTCAGGCCGAACTGCCACCTCCAAAAAAGGCAGATCCCAATGCCGCCGCCGCTCTCCAGGAGTTGCTCGGCGGCAAGTATGGCGAGATGTCCACCCTCGGGAACTACATGTTCCAGAGCTTCAATTTCCGCAGCAAGGAGAAGCTGCGGCCCTTCTACAGTCTGGTCGCCAGCATCACGGCCGAAGAACTCGGCCATGTCGAGCTGGTTAGCAATGGCGTGGCCATGATTGCCAATGGGCCGGACAAGAAGGATGGCGACCTCGGCGACGGCGGAGACATCTCCAAGGCGCCTTACGAAGGCATGCAGGATATGCGGCTTGCAGCGGCATTCCTGTCGAATGCGGGTGGCGCGACGCCGGTCAATAGCAACGGCGTCTCCTGGAACACCGATTTCATCACGACAACGGGCAATGTCGTGACCGATCTGCTGCACAACTTCCATCTCGAATGCGGCGCTCGGCTCCATAAGCTGCGCGTCTACGAGACGCTGACCGACCCGACAGGACGCGAGGTTTGCGGCTATCTGCTGGTCCGCGGCTCGGTCCACGCTCATGCCTATGCACTTGCGCTGAAGCAGATCACCGGCGTCGAGATCGAGAAGATGCTGCCGACGCCGAACATCAATCTCGACAAGATCCCCGAATGTCAGAAGTACCTTCAGGAAGGCTCGCACCGGCGCCTCTACACGTTCAGCCCCAGCGATTACCGGGAGATGGCGGGCATATGGGGCAACGGAGAAATGGCCCTGCCGGGCGATCCCCCAGGCGAGTTGGAAGTCGTCGAGGGCATGCCGGAGGGCGGCAAGATCCATCAGTTGACCGGCGTTCCCTCCGCGTTCACGCCGGACTATGCCCCCGAGGAAATGTTCGAGATTGCCACCAAGCTCTACAAAGCCTCTCGATAAGGAACGAGCGATGGCTGATCGTGCCGACACCAATCTCGACGGTGCCGCCGAGCGTGCTCGGCGGCAAAGCGAAGCATCTTGAGGTCCGTTTGCGCCGATGCGTGCGATCAGGCGATCTGTTCGAGCGGGTGGATCTCGATCTGGGCAATGGTTCCGGCCGGCAGCTGCGCATTGAATGCACGTATGGCCTCGCCGGACATGTGCTGTTCCCATAGGGATCGCGATGCCCATTCTTCAACGAAGACGTAGACGCCCTTTTGGGTGGGGTTGCTGAAAAGATGGTAGGATACACATCCTGCTTCGGTTCGGGTTGCGACGGAAAGAGCGCTGGCGTGATTCTCGAACGCATTCTCTTTTCCCATCGTTATGACAACGCGGGCCACGACTTTGATGTTGGCGGTCATCTCTTGCCTTTTGAGTTGAGGGAGTCATTTGCCTGCGCGTCGCCGTTCGGCTTCTTGTCGACGGCACACGCTGGAGGCTCCCAGTCCCCGCAGGTGGGAGACTGGGCTATCAGGAATGACGAGGGTTATTTCAGGCGCTTCAGCAGCTCGGCGGCGACAGCCGGGGCGGAAGCCGGATTCTGGCCGGTGATCAGCTCGCGGTCGACGACCACATTCGACGTGAATGGGGTCTTGTTGCTGACGAAGCTGGCGCCGGCGGCCTCCAGGGCGCTTTGCGGATAGAACTTCATCTCTCCGCCGTTGAGCAGGCCCTTCGCCATTTCTTCTTCGTTGTTGCTGATCACCGTGAATTTGTATCCGGCGTAGATCCAGTCCTGCTTCTTCGTGGCGCCATTGGCCTCAAGCTGGCTGGTGAACCCCTTGGCATCAGGCAGGGCCGAAAGCAGCGCGATAGGTCCGTGACAAACGAGCGCCGTGGTTTTGCCCTTGGCATGGAAGTCGGTGAGAAGCTTGCCGAGTTCCGGGCTCACCAGGAGGTCCTGCATCGGGGCATGGCCGCCGGGGACAAAGACCGCGTCGAAACGGTCGTAGCCGATCTGTTCCACGCGAGTGAGGCTGATGACGGGCGACTTGGTCGGCGACGTCAGGTTGAGCTTTTCGAGCAGCGCGCTGCTCGCCTGCATCTCCGTCTCGTTGCCGGCGAAATGCATCTTGTCGACGGAGGACTTGTCGAGGGTGGGCGCGTTGCCCTTCGGTGTCGCGAAGGTGATGTCGTGGCCGGCGTCGAGCAGGGCTTTGACCGGCTGCATCAGCTCGTTGAGATAGAAGCCGGTTTCAAAGACCTTCCCGTCCTTCAGGTCGAGGCGTCCGGTATCCGAAAGAACGACCAGGACATTGCCGGCCTGCGCGTTGATGGCGGTCGTTCCCAACGCCAGGGCGACAGCGAGAGTGCGAATGAGCTTCATGATAGTCTCCAAGTGAGCGCGACCCGCCGCCAGGCAGGGAACGCCGTCAGTTCGAGTTGGGATTTTCAGGAACGGGCGTTCAGCAGATCGCGCAGGGCTTCGCCGACTCCGGCTGCGGATTGCGGGTTCTGGCCGGTGATCAAGCGGCCATCCACCACCACCTTGGCGGTCCAGTCGGGCGCGGGATGATGGTGAGCGCCGCGTGCAACGAGCGTGGTTGCGAGGAGGAAGGGAACCTCCTTGTCGAGCTCGACAGCGCGCTCCTCGTCATCGGTGAAGGCGGCGACATTCTTGCCGGCCACGAGATGGGTGCCGTTGCTCAGCGTGACGTTGACCAGTGCTGCCGGGCCGTGACAAACGGCGGCGACGACACCACCCGCCTCGTAGATGCTGCGCGTGACGCTGTTCACCGCCGGGCTCTTCGGAAAGTCCCACATGGCGCCATGGCCGCGCGCGAAGAATATGGCCGCGTAGCGCTCGGGCTTCACGTCCGCCAGACGCTGCGTCGTTCGGATGGCACTGCGGAAAGCGTCGTCGTTCCAGAAACGCGCGTTGACGGCGTCGTCGAGATCGAGCCCGTCGACCGGCGGCTCGCCACCCTGATCGAGGCGAACTCGACCGGAATGCCGGCGGCTTCCAGCACCGCCAGCGGATGCGTCACCTCGCCGAGATAGAAGCCGGTGGGCTCCCCGGTTTCGCCTTTCGCGCCGCGGCTGGTCAGAACGAACAGGACGGGTCTGCGCTGTCCATCGATGTTGGCCATGATTTGCTCCTGAACATAATCATCGTGGACATTTCGGGGTCCGATGACGCCAATCTATTCAGGCCGATTGCAGCGATAAATAATCAGCGATGGAATTGATTTGTTCGCTATGGAGCCAAATGGTAACGCCTCTGTCGGCGCACGCGCGGCTGCCCAAATCCGCGCGAAGCTGAGCGGCGCCAGCAATGGCGAAAAATGCCGGTGTCGAAATCGATTTAGTCGCGAGAGGCAAGAATGGGCAGGCGGTTCGACCATCTAGGGGACGTTGAGGTTTTCGTGACGGTGGCGGAGAAGGGATCGATGACCGATGCGGCGGTCGCGTTGTCGACGACGCCGTCGGTTCTCAGCCGGGCGATCACGCGCCTGGAAACGCGGCTCGGCGCCCAGCTGATGCGTCGGACGACCCGGCGCCTGAACCTGACGGATGCCGGCCGCGCCTATCTCGACCAGGCGCGCAATGCGTTCTTCCTGATCGACGACGCCGAGCGAGCCATTCAGGGGCAGGAAGGGGCGCAACTGAAGGGGCGCATTCGCCTGAGCGTGCCGACGACCTATGGCCATTACCGGCTTCCCGCGGCGCTCGAGGGGTTCGCGAGAGCCTATCCGGAGGTCCAGATCGAGTTGAGCATCGCCAACCGCAACGTCGATCTCGTGGCCGAAGGCTATGATCTGGCGATCCGCCTAGGGCCGCTGCAGGATAGCGGGCTCGTCGGACGGAAGCTGGAAGATGCGCCGCTGCGTCTGGTGGCGTCGTCTGACTATCTGGACCGGGCCGGAACGCCGAAGACGATCGAGGATCTGGCCGACCATCGATGCCTGCCCTTCGTCATGCCGAGCACCGGTCGTTGTGCGCCCTGGCTGTTTCGCGCAGGCGAACGCGACATCGATTGGACGCCGTCGGGCCGTGTCCATGTCTATGACGATGTGCTGGGCGTCGTATCGCTGGCCGAAGCCGGCCTGGGCATCTGCCAGTCCTACGATTTCATCGTGCGTGATCGCATTGCCCAAGGGCGGCTCGTCGAGATTCTGGAGTATGCAAGCGGGCGCACCCGGCCGTTTTCGATCCTCTTCGCGCCGCATCGCCGCCTGTCGGCCGCTACACGGGCCCTGATCGATTTCCTCACGACGGATAGCGCGGTGCGGGCTTGGGAGGGGGCGAGTTAGGCCGCGCGCCCGAACCATGCGCGCGCGCGACGTCCAACCTGAGAAAGCCCTTCTTTTTCAAGCGATGGAAAGCTTGAGCGCTACTGCAAAGGCGAGAACGAGACGGACGAGAGGATGCGAGTGGCCTGAACATCGATGAAGCCATCGACGCATTTCAGGTATTCGTGCCACCGCTGGTCCGCCAGCATGTTTTTGCGGCGGGCGGCGCGATCTTCGAAGCTCTCATAGCTCCAGATCGCGACGATATGATTGAGTTCGCCGATCTCGCTGGTGAAATAAGCGACGAGGTTGCCCAAGTGCTCCTTCTGTATCGGAAGCCCGTGGTCTCCATAGAGTTGGAGGAACTCGGACAGCTTGCCGAACTTGATGCGATAATCGCGCTCTTCATAGATCATTGCGTACACCGGTTGTTGCGAGCGGGACGGGGAGAGGCCGGTGGTTGGCGGGCGCTGAATGGCCGCCAACCGAAGCGGCTTCACGCAATTCCAAAGCCGCCGTCGACGGGAATGATGGCGCCGGTGACGTAGCTTGCGGCGGGCGACGTCAGGAACCCGACGACCTCGGCCACGTCGCGAGGGCTGCCCCACCGTCCGAGCGGAATGCGGGCGAGCAGCGCGGGCGCGCGTTCTGGGTTCTGCAGAGCCCCGGCCGAGAGGCGCGTTTCGATCCAACCGGGAGCTACGGCATTCACGCGAATGCCTTCCGGTGCGAACGCGACGGCGTGAGAGCGGGTCAACTGGACAACCGCGCCCTTGGACGTCGCGTAAGCAGGATTGCGGGGGGAACCGAAATAGCTCCACATCGACGCGATGTTGACGACGGATCCGCGATTTCGCGCCAGATGCGGACGCAATGACATGGTGGCGATGTGCCCTGCCGTGACATTCACGTCCAACACCTTGCGGAACCCCTCAGGCGTGAACTCGCGGTTCTCGTGCAGAATGATTCCAGCTGCGTTCACGAGAACGGACGCATCCGGGCAGGCTTCCGCGAGCTCGGCGAGCGCGGTCTCGTCGGTGACGTCGAGCTTGCGGAACTCGATCGCCGGAGGCAGATTCTCGTCGCGATCCAGCCCGATCGCGATGATGCGCAAGCCTCTCTCGGCGAGTAATTCGGCACAGGCCCGTCCGATGCCGGTGCCGCCGCCGGTGACGATGGCCGTCCCGGCTCCAGATTTCTTTTGGTCAGGCATCTACGTCTCCGATGCGGTGAATGTCTTGCGCCGAGGCCAGGATCGCGCGGCCTACGGGTTGAACAGAAAATCGATCAGGAGGCCGATCTGAGCGCGGACCATGTGCTCGCCGAGATGGATCTCCGCACCGGCCTGTTCGGCCTCGGAGAGGAGGCGGGTCTTTGGCGGTTGCATGATGGCTTCGGCGACAAGCTGGCCCGGACGGAAGCCTGTATCCGAGACCGGAAGCGGGTCGGTATCCTTCATGCCGAGCACGGTAGCGTTGACGACGATGTCGTATGAGCGCGGATCGGCCGGGCCTTCCGAGGCCTTCTTGCCGGTCATGTCGCCGACCAGGGCAGCCAGCGCCTGAGCCTTGTCGCGGCTGCGATTGGCAATCGTCAGAGACGCGATCGGCTCCCGCGCCAATGCGAGCGCGATTGCGGACGCCGCTCCACCGGCGCCGATGAGAAGGACATTACGATCGGTGAGGTCGTGGCCCTGGCTCTTCAAGCCCGCGACGAAGCCCTCGCCATCCAGGATTCCGCCTTCGAGCCGGCCATCCTCGCCGCGCCGCACGACATTCACGGCCCGCAGTGCCGCGGCATCATCCGTCAGGTGGTCGCATAACTGGGGAAGCGCCGTCTTGTGCGGCACGGTCGCGATGAACCCGGCCATGCTTTCGGAATGCCGAAATGCATCGATCACCGTCGGCAAGTTGCCCGGCGCCACCTGCCAGGGAATGACGATGGCATCGATGCCCCGCGTKGCGAGGGCCGGATTGAGAAAGGACGGGGCGCGGATATGGCCGGCCGGGTAGCCGACCAAAGGGACGAGCCGGGTCTTGCCGGAGATTGATGGTGTCGTCACGAGCGCTCCTCCAAGCGATGAAACACCATATATCATATTTCATTTGAAAAAGGCCGCAAGGGGCATTTTCCGGCACTCGGCCCTCGATTAGACCCGAGACCGGAATATGATATATGAAGACGAGGTCGCGAGGGCATCCATGAAAACGCTTAAGCCAGTCGTAAAAGGGAACCTTTCGGAGCGCGTTTACGAGAATATCCGTGGCGCCCTGATGGAAGGACGCTTTCAACCGGGCGACCGCCTGCGTATTGCGGAATTGGCGGATGAGCTCGGTGTTTCGATAACGCCGGTACGTGAGGCGATCTTCCGTCTGGTCAGCGACCATGTGCTGGAAATGAAGGCAGCGACCGCGATCCATGTCCCCGAGCTTTCTGCGGCAAATCTCGACGAGATCCAGCGCATCCGGATTCATCTGGAGGGCGAAGCGGCGGCCATGGCCGCGGAGCGCATCACCAAACTTGAGTTGGCCAAGATCGAGCGGATTCAGGCGGACTTCCACAACGCCGCGGCCGTGGATTCACGCGAGGCCGCCATTCAGAATCGCCTGTTTCATTTCGCGCTGATCTCGGCGGCGCGAGCGCCGTTGATTCTGGCGACCGTGGGAAACATGTGGGTGATGATGGGGCCGTTGCTCCGGCGGTTTCATGAGGAGATGCCGCCGCGCGAACTCGGTAGCCGCGATCACAAGCATTTCGAAGTGCTGGACGGCCTGCGGGAACGGAACCCCGAAAAGACCAGGCAGGCGATTCAGGCGGACATCAAGTGGGACCGCGTGATGATCGACTGGGTCGAGCGCAAGGCGGAAAGCTTGTCCGCATAGGGCGCTCGGGTAGCCGGCCAGTTTCTAACGATGGCCCGGCTTCCAAAGATGACCCCTTGGCCCGTCGGCGTCGCGCCGGCTCCCTTGCGAGCCGCTTAGCGAGCCTTGCTTTATAGGTTGGCGGTTCCTTTCGCTGCGGCCCGACGTGCTGCCGGCCGTTCTTGCGGAGCCTGCATCGCGGTCGCCTGGCGCCGCATCTCGCCACTCTAAAGCCAGCGCCCCGTTGCAGATCCGGCTGTGTTCCGGGCTCGGCTGCCGCGCGGCGAGAATTAAGGCCCCGCACCAACTGACACCTCGCCCCAACCGGCTGGGAAGCGGCGCAGCGTTGACAGCACCTCCGTTCGAAGATATATCCTGTATCATATTTAAAAGAAGATGTGGGAGGAGAGGGTCTATGTCAGGTTTCAATCGACGCATTGTGCTTTCAGCCGCGGCCTTGGCCGCCGGGACGGCCGTTCTAGGGACGGCCGCGCGGGCCCAGGCCGAGAACGAGGTCTCGATCGGCTTCGTCCTGCCGCTGTCTGGAGCCTCCGCGACAATCGGCAACCAGACCAGGCTGGGCGCTGTCGTTGCCGCGGAGCAGATCAATGGCGCGGGCGGGATCAAATCGCTCGGCGGCGCCAAGCTGAAGTTGATATTCGCCGACTCGCAGTCGAAGCCCGATGTCGGCGCCGCGGAAACCGAGCGTCTGATTCAGCGTGAAAAGGTTGCCATGATCGTCGGCGCCTACAACAGCGCCGTCACCTTCCCCGCCTCCGAGGTCGCCGAGCGCTACAAGACGCCCTGGCTCGTCACCGGCGCTGTGAAGGACGAGATTACCGAACGCGGCTTCAAATACGTATTCCGGCCGAATAACAAGGCTCAGTACGATGCGCGCGAGCAGATCGACGCCATCGATCTGCTGAAGCAGGAAACCGGCAAGGGCCCGGCCCGTATCGGGCTCTTCTACGAGGGCACCGACTGGGGTCGCTCGCATGTCGCGGCCATCCAGAAGCTCGTGACCGCGCGCGGCATGCAAGTCGTGCTGAACGAATCCTATCCGCCCAACCAGGTCGATTTCTCGGCGCAGCTGCTCAAGATCCGCGCAGCGAAGCCCGATGCGATGCTGGTCGTCGCCTATACGCCGGATCACATCCGGCGTTCTGCGCGTCATCAATTTCGCGCATGGATCGTTACTGATGCTGGCGATGTATATCTCCTATACGATCGTCAGTATAACAGGTCTCCATCCGTATTTTACTGTCATCGCTACAGTGCCCATCCTGTTCGCCATCGGGTATTGTATCCAGGCCTATGTCATTTCGCCCCTGTTCAAACGCGAGCGGGCGCTGGTCGTCGAGCCGCTCAGTGCGCTCCTGCTGACGGCGGGGCGTCTGCGAAAATGATATATCATATAGCAATGGAGTGATGAGATGGAAACGGACGCCCTTGACCGACAGCTTAGCAATTCGCTTGCGCTGACGGCGGAACAACTCGCGCTGCTCCGCGAGAAGGCGCGGTTCATCCGGCTGGAAACCGTACGGCTCATCGAAATCGCGAAGGTCGGGCACTACTCGTCGGTCTTCTCCGCCGCGGAGATCTTCGCGGCGCTCTACTACGACGTCATGAACCTCCGCCAGGGCGAGCCGAAATGGGAGGACCGCGATCGGTTCCTGATGGGAAAAGGGCACGCCGCGGTCGGCCTCTACCCGATCTTCGCCGAGCTGGGTTTCATCACGAAGGAGTTGCTCGACGGCTATACCCGTCTTGGCAATCCGCTCGGCGATCATCCCGACATGCGCAAGGTTCCGGGCGTCGACTTCTCGTCGGGCTCCATCGGGCACGCTCTCTCCAACGGTGCCGGCATAGCGTGGGGCGGGCGCCTGCAGAACCGGGATTTCACGACCTTCGTCATGGTCGGCGACGGTGAGATGCAGGAAGGGCAGGTCTGGGAAGCCGCTCAGTTCGCCTCCCACCACAGGCTGTCGCGGCTGGTTGCGATCGTCGATCGAAACGGCTTCCAGCTGGACGGTTCGGTCGACGACGTCATCGGCGTCGAGCCGCTCGATGAGCGTTGGCGCGCGTTCGGCTGGGAGACCCACGTGGTCGACGGCCACAACCTGAATGAACTGACCGCGCTTCTGCGGCGGGTGAAGGCCGATGCGGGGAGGACGCAGCCCTGCTGCATCATTGCGAAGACGGTCAAGGGAAAGGGCGTTTCGTTCATGGAAACGGAACCCGGCTGGCACCTGGGCTACCTCGATCCGGCCGATGCCGAACGCGTACGCCAAGAAATCCTCGCCACGGAGATTTGATCAATGTCGCAGCCCATGTCGCCGAATTCCTGGCAGTATCGCGCGCTCAACGCCATTACGCCGGGCCTGAACCATTTTTCGGACGCGCTCATTCACCTCGCTGACGCCGGGCATCCGGTAATCGCGGGATCCGCCGATCTGCAGTATTCGAACGGGCTCAACAAGTTCGCCAGCCATTATCCGGATCGCTATATCCAGTTCGGCATTTCAGAGCAGAACATGGTGTCGGCCGCTGCCGGATTGGCGACGACCGGCTACATGCCGTTCGTGGCGAACTTCGCGTCCTTCCTCGGACTGCTCTGCTGCGAGCAGATTCGCATGGATGTGGCCTATGGCGGCCAGCCGGTGAGGCTGATCGGGCATCACACCGGCATTTCCCTCGGATTCTATGGCACGTCCCATCACGCGACCGAGGACATCGCGACGATGCGCTCGATCGCTGATCTGACGGTCATCTCTCCGGCCGATGGCCCACAGTTCGAGGCAGCGCTCAAGGCTTCCGCCGATTGGCCCGAGCCGATCTATTTCAGGATCGGCCGTGGCCGCGAGCCGGAGGTCTACTCCTCCGATACGCCGTTCACGATCGGCAAGGCCATCGAGCACGGGATTGGCGAGGAACTCACGATCATCGCATGCGGCCTGCCGGTTTCCTCGGCGCTTGCAGCAGCCGAGAAGCTGAACGGTGAAGGCCGTTCGGTCGGCGTGATCGATATGGCGACGATCAAGCCGCTCGACCGCGCAGCCATTCTGAAAGCCGCGTCCCGGTCGAAGATCCTGATGACGGCCGAAGAGCACAATGTGCTCGGCGGGCTGGGGGCTGCGGTGGCCGAGGTCCTGGCTGACGAGGGAGCGGGCATCAAGCTGGTGCGGCACGGCATCCATGACGAGTACAGCCTGATTGCCCCACCGACCCACCTCTACGCGCACTACAAACTCGACGCCGGCGGTATCGAGAGCGTCGCGCGGGAGACGCTCGCAAAGATCAAATCCTGAAGCATGACATCGAAAGAGCCCTGACGGGCTCTTTCGTGTTTTTGGGCTGTCGGCGCGGCGCTCCACTCAGATCGGAGTCGCATGCCGGAACGTGTCCAGGCAGGCCGCCAGCTCTGCCGCGGACAAGGCCCGCTTGAAATTCCTGACATGGGGCGCCGTCAGGGTCCGCTCTGCGGCTTCCAGGAGCGAGGCCTGCGAAGCTTCGGCCGCTCCGAGATCAGCCATGCTGCGCGGCAGGCCGACCGTCCGGTACCACTCGGCCAGCTCGGCGACGATCGCGTCATCCCGCTTTTCCAGCGTCAACTGGATCAGGAGCCCGAAGGCGACCTGCAGCCCATGCATCGCCGCCGCGACACCCGGAACGGCCGGCCAACCCCGCGTCAGCGCGTGAGCGATCGACAGGCCGCCGCTTTCGAAGCCCAGGCCGCTGAGCAGCAGGGTGGCTTCCACGGCTCGCTCGAATGCAGGCGTCGGGCTTCCCGAGCCTGCACAATCCAGCGCGGCCGCGGCGTCGGCCCGGAGTATGCGGTAGCAGCCGTCAGCGAGCAGCTGTGCTGCGAGAGTCGAATGTTCCCCGAACATATTCGCGCCGCCTGCCGCGAACGCCTGTTCCGCCTCAAACTTCTTTGAGATCGCATCCCCGATCCCGGCAAGAAACAGATGCTTCGGTGCTTTGGACAGCAGCAATGTGTCGACCACGACATAGTCCGGATTGAAGGGCAGGTGCTCCACCGCGACGAGCTGATGCCGGTCATCGTAGATCACGTAGTTCTTGCTCGTGGGTGAGTCGTTGGAGGCGACGGTGGGCACCGTGATGAGACGCGTCTTGAGGGCGTTGGCCACGGCCTTGCCGATGTCGATGCTTTTGCCGCCGCCCGCGGCAATGACGAGATCGGGCGCATGAGCGCGCACGCTTTCGACGACGGCGGCAATCTTCTGATGCGTGACCTCGCCTTCGACCAGGGAGATCCGGGCGTCGACCTGCTCCTCGGCGCATAATCGCAGAACTCTCTCGCCGATCATCTTGCCGACTAGCGGATCCGAGACGACCACTGCACGCCGCCCGAGCCTCGCCGCGAAAGGTCCGAGACCGCTGAGCGCGTCCGGCCCCTGAACGTAACGGCTTGGCGCACCAAAAATCTTGAGCACAGGCTATCTCCTCGTTTCAATAAATATCATATATCATTATGGACGCCCGACGGACTAGATGCTCGGGACGCGCATCGGCATCGCGGCAGGCGGAAGCCTGCCTCGGCGAGGACACGGCAAGTGAGGAGCACGCATATGGCCGACGAAACATTTCTGGCGACGCTCAAGGATCGCTCTCTGTTCCGCGAGGCGAACTATATCGACGGCGCGTGGCTGGAGGCCGATACGGGGCGGAGCATCTCGGTCACCAATCCGGCCACTGGAGCTGCAATAGGCCGGGTGCCCTCGCTCGGCGCGAAGGAGACGGCCCGCGCGATCGCGGCGGCCAAGCGCGCCCAGCCGGCCTGGCGCGCGCTGACGGCGCAGGAGCGCGCAGTGAAACTGCGGCGCCTCTTCGCGCTGATGATGGAGAATCAGGAAGACCTCGCCCGGATCATGACGGCGGAGCAAGGGAAGCCCCTGGCCGAGAGCCGCAATGAAATCGCTTATGCCGCCAGCTTCATCGAATGGTTCGCGGAAGAGGGAAAGCGCATCTACGGGGATACCATTCCCCAGCATCTCCCCGGCCGCCGCATCATCGTGCAGAAGGAGCCGATCGGCGTCTTCGCGGCGATCACACCCTGGAACTTTCCGGCTGCGATGATCACGCGCAAGGCCGGCCCCGGCTGGGCTGCGGGCTGCGCAGGCGTGCTGCGCCCGGCGAGCCAGACGCCGTTCTCGGCGATTGCGATCGCTGTCCTGGCGGAGCGAGCGGGCTTTCCGGCGGGCGTTTGTAACGTCATCACAGGGCCGGGCAGCGAAATCGGCGGCGAGATGACCTCGAATCGCGATGTGCGCAAGTTTTCCTTCACGGGGAGCACCGAGGTTGGAGCGGCCCTGCTGGCGCAGTGCGCCCCGACGATCAAGAAGACCAGCATGGAACTGGGCGGCAATGCGCCCTTCATCGTCTTCGACGACGCCGACCTCGACGCGGCGGTCGAAGGCGCGTTGATTTCGAAATACCGCAATGCCGGCCAGACTTGCGTCTGTGCCAACCGGTTGCTGGTACAGGACGGAATCTATGACGCCTTTGCCGCCAGGCTGAAAAAGGCGGTCGAGGCGATGAAGGTCGGCGATGGCTTCGGTGACGGCGTGGCCGTCGGCCCGCTGATCGACGAGGCCGCCGTCCGTAAAGCTGAAGATCACGTCGCCGATGCGCTCGGCCGCGGCGCGTCAGTCATCACGGGCGGGAAGCGCCATGCGCTTGGCGGCAGCTTCTTCACGCCGACGATCCTGGTCGACGTCCCGCGGGAAGCCAGGATATTCCGCGAGGAGACTTTCGGACCGGTGGCGCCGCTGTTCCGCTTCAAGACGGAGGCGGAGGCGATCGAGATGGCCAACGATACCGAGTTCGGCCTGGCGTCCTATTTCTATAGTCGCGATATCGGCCGGATCCTGCGCGTGGCGGAAGCCCTCGAATACGGAATGGTCGGTATCAACGAGGGGCTGATCTCGACAGCCGTCGCGCCATTCGGCGGGGTCAAGTCTTCCGGACTCGGCCGCGAAGGATCAAAATACGGAATCGAGGACTATCTCGAAATCAAGTATCTCTGCCTGGGCGGCATCGATGCCTAGAGGGCTTTCGCCGACGGCGTGGGCCCGACTCACAGATCGGGCGCTCCAGATGGCTTTGAGGCGCCTTGCTGCAGCGTAGCGGGCCGGCGTCATCCGCTTCGCTCTCGCGCGTAATGCTGCTAAACAGCAGCAATCCAGTGTTTCTTTCCGAGCGATAAGCTCCGCGAGGAACCCGTCCGGAATTGTCACGAGAACAGTCAGGTTTGACAAAGTCACGTGTTGGGCTCATGTTGCGGCAATCGATCTAGGCCGAACGAATTGGCCCCGCGCCCTATTGCGCACCGCTGACGAACTTCCTGCTCAAATCGAAACATGCGTGGCGTCCGCTGCGTATGCACGGTCGCTTTTTACAGGAGGTCAGCATGGCCCGCGGCACGGTTAAGTGGTTCAATAACGACAAGGGCTTCGGTTTCATCCAGCCCGAAGACGGCGGCCAGGACGCTTTCGTCCATATCAGCGCTGTCGAGCGCGCTGGTCTGCGTACGCTCAAGGAAGGCCAGAAGGTCTCCTACGAGCTGGTGCAGGACAAGCGCTCCGGCAAGGTTTCTGCGGATAATCTGCAGGCCGAGTGAGTCGAGACGCCGTCCGGCGCGATAATCGAGATGTGTGGCGACCGCGGATGTACCGGCGCCTAATTCGATAAAGCGACGGATGGTCACGGAGGGTCGGGATAGCCCGGCCCTTTTCTTTTACCAGAAGGATATCCGAATGCAGGTTCTCGTTCGCGACAACAATGTCGAGCAGGCGCTCCGCGTCCTCAAAAAGAAGATGCAGCGCGAGGGCGTGTTTCGCGAAATGAAGGCTCGTCGTTCCTACGAGAAGCCGTCTGAACGCCGCACCCGTGAAAAAGCTGAAGCCGTCCGCCGCGCCCGCAAGGCAGCGCGCAAGCAGGCCCAGCGCGAGGGATTGATCCCCACTCCCAAGCGTGCAGAGCGTCCCGCTCGCCCGCCGCGTCCCGCCGCGTTGGCGTGATAGCGAGGAAACAGGCTTGAGCTTCAACCCGCAGAATTTCACGGATCGTCGGGCTCATTCGGCCAGCGCAAAGAAAGCGCTTCTCGAACGCTTCCAGGCTCGCCCGAAGGCGGATGATCCGATCATGGTTCAACGCCGCGCCGAGCGGGAAGCTTTGGCCGGGGCGCGAGCCGAACGGGAGAGCGAGAAGGCCCGGATCCGCGCTGAAGAGGAACGTCTCGCAGCGGCCGAACGTGAGCGTATCGCCGAAGAAGAACGCCAGGAAGAACGGGCTCGCGAAGTAGCCCGCGCGGCCGAACGAGCCAGAATCGAAGCTGATCGTCCGCGCAAAGTGCTTCTCGAAGCGGTCCAGTACATGCAAACGCGTGCTGCCGGAAAGCGCCGCTGACAGCTGGCGTTTAAGAGCGCCAAGGAGTTCTGCGATGTCGACCAAGCGGATTTCGTCAGACGAAGCTCAGTTGCGAGCGCAGAGCAGGGCAACGCTTGCGGCGCAACGTCGTGTCGAGGCGGACAGCGCGCTCGAAGCTCTGCGGATCGAACAGGCTGCGGTTCGGGATCGGACCGCCAAGTTGCGCGCGCTCCGGCTGGCAAAAGAGGCGGCCGAGGCCGAAGCCGCTGCTGCGGTTGCAGCCAGTGCACCGCGCGCGCCTGCCGCAAAAAGCACTGTCCGGCGGAGTCGCATCGCCCGATAATTCGACAATCGGGGGATGGCTATCGATCGCCTTACGATCAGGCCCATCCCAGTGTTGCGCGTGACCGTCCTGCTGGAACGATGGGCCACCATACACGGCGGCCCGTTCAAGATGCTCGAAGAAGCAACGCAGGCCATTGACAGGCGCCCGCGCCGTGCCGCTCGGCATGGCGTTGCCGTCGATCCAAGACAGTAGATTCCTGACCAACCGGTTTGGCCGACGCCAACGTTGATTAGCCACAATGACTCGCTATCCATAGCGGTCGACAGAGCAATCAGCTGGCATTGCCTCCAAGCGAGGCGCCGGCCTCACTCCCTCGAAAAATCGATCGCTGTGCGCAGCTCCTTGGGAGCTTTCGGTGCGGCGATTTTACAAGGCGCGACGGCAAAGCCGTGCGCCATCGGATTGATATGAAAAACATCACACGACTTAAACAGATCAAAAAGCAGCAGCCTGCTGCAGTTCCGCAAAATGTATTGCCGCCTAAGTCTTCTCCGAACTGGAAACCCCAATCTTCCAGCTTATCCCGGGCAGAGCTGCGCGCTATCGTTGCGCGGATGATGGGCTAGAACGGCGGTGAATCTTCAGGCCCCCAAGCTGCCGGCTCGGTAATCCACCGAGTTCAGGCGGCGGTCTCCACGTACTGCGCTGGCGGTGGGACACCGGGCCGCTGAACCAGATTGTCCCTGGCGAACAGCTCCGCCAGCCAATCGACGAAGACACGCAGCTTGTTGCTCAAATGCCGGTTCGGGGGATAGACGATGTGCAGCGGCTTTGGAGCCGCGCACCAGTCCAGCAGCAGCGGCACCAGCCGCCCATCCGCGATCGGCTCGCGAGCCATGAAGGTCGGCAGCTGCATGATGCCGTGGCCCGCAAGCCCGGCGGCAAGATACCCGGTGCCGTCATTGAGCGAGATGGTGTAGCGGCCGGCGATCTCGATCGTTTCCGTGCGATTCTGGTAGATCATCGGCAAGACGCGTCCGCCCAGAGCCGGGCGGTAGGCGACGATCTGATGCCCGCTTTCGATGTCGCGCGGATGGCGTGGCGTGCCGAAGCGGGCGAGATAATCGGGCGAAGCACAGGTGATGAGCTGCATCTCGCCAATCCGCCGGGCGATCAGGCTCTGGTCGGCGATCTCGCCGGCGCGCACCGCGCAGTCCAGGTTCTCGCCGATGAGGTCGGCCGGACGGTCGCTGAGGCCGAGGTCGAGCTGGATGTCGGGATAGCGGGCCTGGAACTCGTGAAGCGCCGGGATGATCACCGAGATCGCCAGCGCCGAGCTGCAATCGACCCTCAGCCGTCCGCTCGGGCGCGCCTGTGCGACCGTCAGGCTGGCGTCGAGCTCATCGAGTTCGGAGAGCAGGCGTAGCGCTCGTTCGTAATAGGCGGCCCCATCCATGGTCACCGTCACACGCCGCGTCGTGCGGTTCAGCAGCTTGGCTCGCAAATGCGCTTCGAGCTGCTGGATCAGCTTCGTGACTGTCGGCTTCGGCATGTCGAGGAGATCCGCCGCACGCGTGAACGTCCCGGTTTCGACGACCCTGACAAACGCCCGCATGGCTCCGAGCTGGTCCATGTGCCCTCTGATTGTTTCTCTGTGTAAACAATGAATGAGTGATTAGCCTATTTATTTCGATCAGGCCACCCACTACCTCATGCTGCAACGCAACAGCGAAGGTGAGCCATGCCCGCTATCGCAACACAGAGGCTGCAGCCGGTTCTCTCCGTCTTCTGGCGGGACGAGAGCCTGAGCGTGCGTGGCGAGAGCGTCGCGGGCCGTCTCTATGTGCCCGCGGACGTGCCTGAAGATGCCGGCCTCGTGCTGCATCTGCATGGCGGCCACTTCAACAGTGGCTCTCTCGCCGAGGGACAGGCAGTCGCTACCGCTTTGACCGAGGCTGGCGCGGTGGTGTTCTCGCTCTCCTATCCGCTCGCCCCGGGGCTGCGTTTCCCCGATACGCTGGAAGGCATCTATGTCGCGCTCGAGGCTCTCGCCAGAGGGCGCGCGCGATGGACGGCTCGCAAGGCTCCGGTCTATGTCGCGGGCGAGGAGGCCGGCGGCAATCTGGCGGCGGCGCTGGCGATGATGGCCCGCGACCGTGGCGGGCCGGCGCTGGCCGGGCAGATCCTGCTTTCGCCGATGCTCGATGCCTGCCTCGCGACCGCTTCGCTGCGCGAGGTGCAGGCCGGTCCGGTGGGTTGCCGCTGGGCAGATGGCTGGGCCGATTATCTCGGCACGCCCGAGCGCGCGGCCCATCCCTATGCAGCGCCGCTTCAGGCGACGCGTCTCACCGGGCTGCCGCCGGCGCTGCTGATCAGCGCACAGGACGACCCGATGCGCGACGAGGCCGCACAATATGCCACTCGGCTGCACAAGGCCGGCGTGACCGTCCGCCATGTCGAGCTCGACGCGACGACGCATTGGCCGCAGGCCTATGCCGAGGCGCCGAAGGAAGGTTCCTGCCTCTGCGCCACACGCGGCGCCATCGCGGCCTTCTATGCCCTGACGGCGCCGCCCTAGCGCTCGGCCGCTTCGCCAATTCCATTCCGATCATTCCATAAGGATTTTGACCCATGATTCAGGGAACGAACCGTCGTCGCCTGCTGGCCGGGCTCACCGCCTCGGTCGCTCTGGCCGCCATCATCACCATCGGCCTTTCCGGCAACCGCGCGCAGGGCGACACGGCGCCAGCCGCGCCGCCCGCCATTCCCGTTTCCGTCGCCACCGTCGAGGCGCGCGAGATCGTGCCCTGGGCGGAGTTCTCCGGCCGGCTCGAGGCAATCGAGCGCGTCGAGCTGCGCTCGCGCGTCGCCGGCGTCGTCGAGGCCGTGCATTTCCGCGAGGGCAATCTCGTCAAGCAGGGCGATCTGCTCGTCAGTATCGATCAGGCGCCCTATCTCGCCGAGCTGGAGCGGGTCCAGGCGCAGGTGCTCGCCGCGCAGGCGCGCGTCGCACTGGCCGAGAGCGAGAACGAGCGCGGCCAGCAGCTCAGCGCCAGCCGCAACCTCTCGCAGCGCGACCTCGACACTCGCGTAAATGCCCTGCGTGAGGCGCAAGCGAATCTGCGCGCGGCCGAAGCCGCCCGCCGCACGGCGCGGCTCAATCTCGATTACACCCAGATCCGCGCGCCCATCGCGGGTCGTATAGGGCGGCTCGACGTCACCATCGGCAATCTGATCGCGGCCGGCGGGCAGGTGCTAACGAGCCTGCTTTCGGTCGATCCGATCTATGCCGCGTTCAATGCCGACGAGCGCAGCCTGCTCGATGCGCTGGCCTCKCTGCCGAACGGCTCGCGCGCGCTGGAGCAGATTCCGGTGAAGCTGACGACGGCTGCTGGCGGCAACACGAGCGTCAGCGGCCGGCTGCACTTCGTCGACAACGGCATCGACGGCGCCAGCGGCACGGTGCGGGTGCGCGCCCTGCTCGACAACCCGGAAGGCCGGCTGATGCCGGGCCAGTTCGTCCGCGTGCAGCTCGGGCAGGCCAAGGCCGAGCCGCAGCTCGTCATCAACGAGCGGGCGGTCGGCACCGACCAGAACAAGAAGTTCGTCTTCGTGGTCGGCGATGACGCCAAGGCGGTCTGGCGTGAAGTCTCGCTGGGGGCTGCGCATGATGGGCTGCGGGTCGTCACTGCCGGGCTGAAGCCCGGCGAACGCATCGTCGTCAACGGGCTGCAACGTGTCCGGCCCGGTGCGGTGGTTGCGCCGGAGCCCGTGCCGATGGCCGAGAAGAGCGAGTTGAGGAAGCCCGCGACCGAACTCGCCCAACGCTGAGGCACATAGCCGTCATTCTCGGGCGAAGCGGAGCGCAGACCCGAGAAACTCAGGCAGGATGAGGCTGAAGGAGCCTCATTCGGTGGGAGATGCTCGGGTCAAGCCCGAGCATGACGGCGTTTTTCATCCAACGACAAGCCGCTCGCCAAGGGGGCGTCCCATGAATCTCTCGAAATTCTTCATCGACCGGCCGATCTTCGCGGCGGTGCTCTCCGTGCTCATCTTCCTGGCCGGGCTGCTCTCGATCAGGGCTCTGCCGATCTCCGAATATCCGGAAGTCGTGCCGCCTACCGTGGTCGTGCGCGCGCAATATCCGGGCGCCAGCCCGCGCGTCATCGCCGAGACGGTGGCGACGCCCATCGAGGAGCAGATCAACGGCGTCGAAGGCATGCTCTACATGTCGAGCCAGGCGACGACGGACGGCGTCATGACGCTGAACGTTACCTTCCGGCTCGGCACCGACCCGGACAAGGCGCAGCAGCTGGTGCAGAACCGCGTCAGCCAGGCCGAGCCGCGTCTGCCGGAGGAGGTGCGCCGGCTTGGTGTCACCACGGTCAAGAGCTCGCCCGACCTGACGATGGTGGTGCACATCACCTCGCCGAACGGCCGCTACGACATGACCTATCTGCGCAATTACGCGGTGCTGAACGTCAAGGACCGGCTGGCGCGGATCGACGGCGTCGGCCAGGTTCAGCTCTTCGGCTCGGGCGACTATTCGATGCGCGTCTGGCTCGATCCGCAGAAGGTCGCCGAGCACGGCCTCTCGCCCGGCGATGTCGTCCGCGAGATCCGCGCCCAGAACGTCCAGGCAGCGGCCGGCGTGATCGGCTCCTCGCCCAACGCGCCCGGTCTCGATCTTCAGCTCTCGGTCAACGCCCAGGGCAGGCTCCACAACGAGGAGCAGTTCGGCGACATCATCGTCAAGACCGGTACTGACGGCGCGATCGTGCGGTTGCGCGACATTGCCCGTATCGAACTGGGCGCCGCCGAATACGCGCTGCGCTCGCTGCTCAACGGCAAGTCGGCCGTCGCCGTGCCGGTCTTCCAGGCGCCCGGCTCCAACGCCATCGCGATCGCCGACCGCGTGCAGGAGGTGATGCGCGAGATCAAGCAGAACATGCCCGAGGGCGTGGACTACTCGATTGTCTACGACACCACCCAGTTCGTCCGCGCCTCGATCAAGGCGGTCATCTCGACGCTGCTGGAAGCCATCGCCCTCGTCGTGCTCGTCGTCATCGTCTTCCTGCAGACCTGGCGGGCCTCCATCATCCCGCTCGTCGCCGTGCCGATCTCGGTCGTCGGCACCTTCGCGGTGATGTATGTGATGGGCTTCTCGATCAATGCGCTCAGCCTGTTCGGCCTCGTCCTCGCCATCGGCATCGTCGTCGACGATGCGATCGTCGTGGTCGAGAATGTCGAGCGCAACATCGAGAACGGGCTTTCCCCGCGCGAGGCGACCTACAAGGCGATGCGCGAGGTCTCCGGCCCGATCATCGCGATCGCGCTGGTGCTCGTCGCCGTCTTCGTGCCGCTCGCCTTCATCTCCGGCTTGACCGGGCAGTTCTACCGCCAGTTCGCGCTGACCATCGCGATTTCGACGGTGATCTCGGCGATCAACTCGCTGACGCTGTCGCCGGCTCTCGCGGCGCTGCTGCTGAAGGGCCACCACGCTCCCAAGGACGGGCTGACTGTCGTCATGGACAAGCTGTTCGGCTGGTTCTTCCGCGCCTTCAACCGCTTCTTCAACCGCTCTTCGGAGGCCTATGGCGGCGGCGTGCGCCGGGTGATCTCGCATCGGGCGATCATGCTCGCGGTGTATGTCGTGTTGCTCGGCCTGACCGGCGTACTGTTCAAGGCGGTGCCATCGGGCTTCGTGCCCGGCCAGGACAAGCAGTACCTCGTCGGCTTCGCCCAGTTGCCGGATGCCGCGACCCTCGACCGGACGGAGGATGTCATCCGCCGCATGGACGAGATCGCGCTGAAGCATCCCGGCGTCGAGAACGCGATCTCCTTCCCCGGCCTCTCGATCAACGGGTTCACCAACTCCTCCAACTCCGGCATCGTCTTYGTCGGCCTGAAGCCCTTCGACCAGCGCAAGGACCCCTCGCTCAACGGCAACGCCATCGCGATGCAGCTCAACAAGGAGTTCGGCGGCATCAAGGAGGCCTTCATCGCGATGTTCCCGCCGCCGCCCGTGCAGGGTCTCGGCACCATCGGCGGCTTCAAGCTGCAGATCGAGGATCGCGCCGGCCTCGGCTATCCCGCGCTCGACGAGGCGACCAAGGCCTTCATGGCCAAGGCCGCGCAGGCGCCGGAGATCGCCGGCATGTTCTCGAGCTTCCAGGTCAACGTGCCGCAGCTCTATGCCGATATCGACCGCACCAAGGCCCGCCAGCTCGGCGTGCCGGTGACGGAGGTGTTCGACACGCTGCAGACCTATCTCGGCTCGACCTATGTCAACGACTTCAACCGCTTCGGCCGCACCTACACGGTGCGCGTCCAGGCCGATGCTCCCTTCCGGGCGCAGCCGGAGAATATCGGGCAGCTGAAGGTGCGTTCGAACGCGGGCGAGATGATCCCGCTCAGCGCGGTCCTGAACGTGCGCGCCGATTCGGGTCCGGAGCGGGCGATGCGCTACAACGGCTTCCTCTCCGCCGACATCAATGCCGGCCCGGCGCCGGGCTTCTCCTCGGGGCAGGCGCAGGAAGCGGTGGAGCGTATCGCGGCCGAGACCCTGCCCAAGGGCTTCGCGTTCGAGTGGACCGAGCTGACCTATCAGGAGATCCTGGCTGGCAACTCGGCGGTGATCGTCTTCCCCGTGGCCATCCTCCTCGTCTTCCTGGTGCTGGCGGCTCAGTACGAGAGCATGACGCTTCCGATCGCGATCCTGCTCATCATCCCGATGGGCCTTCTCGCGGCGCTGACCGGTGTCTGGCTCTCGGGCGGGGACAACAACGTCTTCACCCAGATCGGGCTCGTGGTGCTGGTGGGATTATCGGCCAAGAATGCGATCCTGATCGTCGAATTCGCGCGGGAGCTCGAATTCGAGGGCCGGACACCGGTCGAAGCGGCGATCGAGGCGAGCCGGCTGCGGCTGCGGCCGATCCTGATGACCTCGCTCGCCTTCATCATGGGCGTGGTGCCACTGGTGACGTCGACCGGCGCCGGCGCCGAGATGCGCCAGGCGATGGGCATCGCGGTCTTTGCCGGCATGATCGGCGTAACCGCCTTCGGTATCTTCCTGACGCCGGTCTTCTACGTGCTGATGCGCAAGCTGGCGGGCAACCGCCCGCTGGCGCGGCACGATAGCGACGCCCCTGTCTTGCAGGCGGCCGAGTGAGGCACTTCGCATCAGATGGAGCGCGCGGTTCCCGGGCGCTCCATCGCTCCGCGTCGTGGCGGAGGGCATGCCGCAGGTCAGGGATCGTTTGTCATACGGGACAAATGGCCGGCGCAGGCGTCCATCTCCTTCCGAGGAGAAGAATAATTCAACAAAAAGTGACGCATTATTCCGCAGTTACGATAGGAATTTTCTTCGGATGACGCGCGGGAGAGATTGCGTCTCCAATGCAGTGTTCTTTTGAAAGAACGTTTCATTGACGGTATCCGGCCCGAGGCGCAGTCTTTTCCGCAATTGGCAGCTGTCGTCGGCAGCTCGGATTATTGCGGAACATCGTCATGATCACCCGTCGTACGCTATTGCTGTCCGGAGGCGCCGCGCTTGTCCTGCCGGCTATCGGCGAGGCCGTAGCCGCAGAGCCCAATGGCGAACCGATCTATCTCGGCGTCAGCGGCCCGCTGACCGGCCCCAATGCCCAATATGGCGCCCAATGGAAGCAGGGCTTCGACCTCGCCCTCGACCAGATCAACGGCAGCGGCGGCATCAAGGGCCGTCCGCTGCGCTACATCTTCGAGGACACGCAGAGCGACCCGAAGCAGACCGTCGCCGTCGCGCAGAAGTTCATCGCCGACAAGCGTATCGTCGCGGAGCTCGGCGATTTCGCCAGCCCGGCCTCGATGGCCGCTTCGCCGATCTACCAGCGCGCCGGCCTCGTCCAGTTCGGCTTTACCAACTCGCATCCGGACTTCACCAAGCCGGGCGACTTCATCTGGAGCAACTCGGTCAGCCAGGCCGACGAGCAGCCGCTCAATGCTGCCTATGCGGTCAAGCGCCTGGGCTTCAAGCGGATCGCGCTGCTGCACCTCAACACGGACTGGGGCCGCACCAGCAAGGACCACTTCGTCGCGGCCGCCAAGCAACTCGGGGCCGAGGTTGTCGCGGCCGAGGGCTACCTGCCCGAGGAAAAGGATTTCCGCTCGACGCTGGTGCGCGTACGCGATGCCAATCCCGACGGGCTCTTCCTCGTCTCCTACTATGCCGACGCCGCGCTGATCGTGCGTCAGGCCCGGCAGACCGGCCTGAGCATCCCGGCGGCAGCGTCGAGCTCGATCTATTCTCCCAAATTCGTGGAGCTCGGCGGCGACGCGTCCGAAGGCGTCTTCACCGCGGCGCGCTTCTTCCCCGAGGACCCGCGGCCGGAGGTCCAGACCTTCGTCAATGCCTTCAAGGCGAAATACGGCAAGGAGCCGGACGCCTTCAACGCCTATGCCTACGACACGGTGATCCTGTTCGGGCAGGTGCTGCGCGAGGCGCCGGATCTGGAGCGCAGGACGATCCGAGACACGCTCTCCAAGGTCAAGGACGTGCCGAGCGTGATCTACGGCAAGGCGAGCTTCGATCCGCAGGCACGCCGCGTGCTGGGCGCCCGCAACGCCGATCTCGTCGTGAAGAACGGCCGCTTCACGCTCTGGGACGGCAAGGCGACGAACTGAGCCTCGAACGCCTTCCGCAAGAGGCTCGGGTCATCCCGGACAAACCGCGACAGCGGCGCCGATCCGGGATCCATGCCTGAGCCTCGATCGGCGCACTCCGGCATGGATCCCGGGTCAAGCCCGGGATGACCTCGTTTTTTCGTCCGGACGATCCCAAGAACCGACGCAGCGATGACCTCCTGGTTCGACCACACCATCAACGGCCTGATCATCGGCAATATCTACGCCTTGCTGGCGGTGGGGCTTGCCCTGATCTTCGGTGTCAGCCGGCTGATCAATTTCGCTCATGGCTCGGTCTATGTCGTCGGCGCCTATGTCGGCTGGGTCGCGGTCTCGGTTCTGCAGACGCCCTTTCCGGTCACGCTTTTCGTCGTGGTCGCCTTCACGGCGGGGCTCGGCATCCTGATCGAAAGGTTCGGCATCCGGCCGCTGGCCGATGCGCCCCGTATCGCGCCACTGCTCGCGACGATCGGATTGAGCTTCGTGCTCGATCAGACCGTGCAGATCCTGTTCAGCCCCGATCCCCGCTCGGTGCCGATGCAGCTGCCGAACTGGCGCATCACGATCGGCGGCGGTTCGATCGGGGTGCTCGATCTGCTGATCGGCGGCATCGGCATCACGGCCGCCAGCGCGCTTTTCGCCTTCCTCAAGCTGTCGAAATGGGGCTGGGCAGTGCGCGCCACCGCGCTCGACCGCGACGCAGCCCGCGCCATGGGTGTCGATGTCGACAAGGTCAACATGATCGTCTTCGCCATCGCCTCGGCGCTCGGCGGGGTCGGCGGCGTGCTGGTCGGCATGTATTACAATGTGATCACTCCGACGATGGGTTTCGAGGCGACGCTGAAGGGCATCGTGGCCGAGGTGGTCGGCGGCGTCGGCAACGTACCGGGCGCGATCGTCGGCTCGCTGCTGCTCGGCGTGATCGAGAGCTATGGCGTCGCGCTGCTCGGCACGAGCTATCGCAATCTCTTCGCTTTCATCCTGCTGATCGTGATCCTCGTGCTGCGGCCCAACGGGCTCTTCGCCAGTCGCCGCCAGCTCCCACCTGAGCCGATGACCGGCACCTTCGTCGCGCCGAGTAGGCCGGTGCGGCTGCCCGTGCCGCTGCTGGCGGCGGCGACCGCCTTCTTCATCGCTCTGCCCCTGCTGATCGACAATGGCTACCTGATCCAGACGCTGACCAATGCATGGCTCTATGCCTTGCTGGGCCTGAGCCTGACGCTCGTCGCCGGCACCAGCGGCCAGGTCTCGCTCGGCCACGCGGCCCTGCTGGCGATCGGCGGCTATACTTCGGCGCTGCTCGCCTCGGATTTCGGCTGGCCGGTCTGGCTGACGCTGCTTCTGGGTGGTGTGGCTGCGGCGGGGCTCGGCACCTTGCTGGTCTCCCCGGCCTTCCGGCTGCGCGGCCATTACGTCTCGATCGCCACGCTCGGCATCGGCGAGATCGTCGCGCTCGTCATCCTGAACTGGGAGAGCGTGACGCACGGGCCGATCGGGGTCGCGGGCATTCCGCCGCTCTCGCTCTTTGGTTTCGAGCTATACGACACCAACGCGATCTACTGGTTCGCCTTCGCGCTGATGGCTTCGCTGGCGCTGCTGCAGGTCAGGCTGCTCGGCTCGCATCTCGGTCGCACGCTCAGGGCCGTGCGCGACGACGACGTGGCGGCGCGCTCCTTCGGCATCGGGCTCAACCGCTACAAGGGCCTGGCTTTCGCCTTCGGCGGCTTCTTCGCCGGCATCAGCGGCGCCTTCACCGCTCATATGTACTCCTTCATCAACCACGAGACCTTCAACACGCAGATCTCGGTGCTGGCGCTGACGATCGCGATCCTCGGCGGCATGGGCAATGTCGGCGGCGCCATCCTCGGCTCGCTCGCGTTAATTGGCCTGCCGGAGGTGTTCCGCGTCGCGGCGGAATACCGCATCCTGCTCTACGGCATCGCGCTGCTGCTGCTGGTCCGCTTCCGGCCGCAGGGCCTGCTCGGAACCGTCTGAGGAGATGCCCGTGACCGTCTCCTTCCCCTTGCCCGACACGGCCATCCCCCTTCCGCTGCTGGAGGCGCGCGGGCTGGTGCGCCGCTTCGGCGGACTCACTGCAGTAGCGGGTGTCGATCTGTCGATTGCACAGGGAGAACTCGTCAGCGTCATCGGCCCGAACGGCGCGGGCAAGACGACCGCCTTCAACCTGATCAGCGGCCTCGATCGGCCCGACGAGGGTTCGATCCGCTTCGATGGCGTCGACATCACCGGCAAGCCGCCGGAGGCGTTGGCGGCCGCCGGGCTTGCCCGGACCTTCCAGCATGGCCGCGTCTTCGCCAATCTGAGTGTCGCCGACAACGTGCTGGTCGGCGCCCATCGCCGCCTCAAGGCCGTCCGCCCCGCCTGGCCGGTGATCGGCCCGCTGGCGGAACTCGCTTTGGCGCTGATCCGCCCGCCTTCGGTCAAGGCGGAGGAAGCGGCGCTGCGCGAGGAGGTCCGCGAGATCCTGGCGATCTTCGGCGACCGGCTGCTGCCGCGCATCGACCAGCCGGCCTACAGCCTCTCCTACGCCAACCGGCGCCGCGTCGAGATCGCGCGTGCGCTCGCCGCGAGGCCGAAGCTTCTGCTACTCGACGAGCCGACCGCCGGCATGAACCAGACCGAGACGGCGGAGATGCTCGAGATCATCGCCGATCTCAAGGCGCGCGGGCAGACCATCCTGCTGATCGAGCACAAGCTGGACATGGTGATGCGCCTCTCCGACCGTGTCGTCGTGCTCGACGACGGCAAGAAGATCGCCGAAGGCGAACCGCTCGCGGTGCGCAGCGATCTGAAGGTGATCGAGGCCTATCTCGGCCATGGCAGCGTCGGGACCACAAACTCGGCGGCCGAGCCAACGGCGGCTGAGGCGCAGCCGCTTTCCCTTTCCGCATGAAGGGATTGCCATGACCCAGAGCCAGACCCACCCCATTCTCGCGCTGAAGGACGTCGATACCTTCTACGGCCCCGTGCAGGCCCATTTCGGCCTGTCGCTGCATGTCGGTCAGGGCGAGATCGTCAGCCTGCTCGGCGGCAATGCCAGCGGCAAATCGACGACGATGAAGCTCATCCTCGGGCTGGTGAAGCCGGCAGCGGGTGACGTTCTGGTCGACGGCATCTCGACGCTGAAGCTCAAGACGCCGCAGATCGTGCGTCTCGGGGTCGGCACCGTGCCGGAGGCGCGCCGCCTGTTCGGCGCGATGAGCGTGCGCGAGAATCTACTGATGGGGGCTTTCGTGCGCGACGACAAGGCCGGCATCGCGGCAGATCTCGAACGCATTCTGACATTGTTCCCCCGTGTGGCGCAGCGCCTGAGCCAGCAGGCGGGTACGCTTTCGGGCGGCGAGCAGCAGATGGTGGCGATGGCGCGCGCATTGATGGGCCGGCCGCGCATCGTCATCATGGACGAGCCGACGATGGGCCTCTCGCCGCTCTGGGTCGACCGGGTGCTGGAGCTGATCCGCGATATCAATGGTCAGGGTGTCGCCATCTTCATGGTCGAGCAGAATGCGAGCCTGGCCCTTCAGATCGCCCATCGCGGCTATGTCCTGCAGACCGGCCGCATCGTGCTCGAAGGCAAGGCTGCCGATCTGCTGGTCGATAGCCGCATCAGGGACGCCTATCTCGGCGGCGCGGAGGCGGCATGAGCGTGAAACGCCTGGGTTTCTTCACCCGTCTTCTCGACGATGCGCCGGCCCGCGAGCGCTACCGGCTCGCAACCGAGCAGATCGTTCATGCAGAGCGGCACGGCTTCGACAGCGCCTGGGTCGCGCAGCATCATTTCCACCGCGACGAGGGCGGGCTGCCTTCGCCCCTGCCGTTCCTGGCCTATGTCGCGGCCAGGACCAGCACGATCAGGCTCGGCACCGGCATCATCATCCTGCCGATGGAGGACCCTGTCCGCACGGCCGAGGATACGGTGGTCGTCGACCTGCTCTCGGGAGGTCGCCTCGAAGTCGGTCTCGGCACCGGCGCGACGCCAGAAACCTTCCTCGCCTTCGGGCTCGACAAGGAACAGCGCACCGCGATCTTCGCGGACAAGCTCGAAAGTCTGCTGGAAGCCTGGGGCGGCGCGGCGCTCGGCCATGACAGGAACAGGCTCTACCCCGAGGCCGGAACGCTGGCCGACAGGGTCTGGCACGCGACCTTTTCCGCTGTGGGCGCTGAGCGCATCGGCAAGGCCGGGGCGGGGCTCATGCTCTCCCGGACGCAGCCGCGCAGCCCCGGCAATCCGCAGGCGACGCTGCCCGAAATCCAGCACCCGATCGTCGACGCCTATCTCGCCAACCTGCCGAGAGGCGCTGCGCCGCGTATCATGGCCTCACGCTCACTCTTCGTCGCCGACAGCCGGCAGGAAGCGTTGAGACATGCCGAGCATGGCCTCAACCGCGTGCTCGATCGCTTCATTGCCAGCGGCCACCAGATCGCTGACCGCAGCCTGCCAGGGCTGATCAAGACCCTGGACACCCATGTCGGCACGCCCGAGGATGTGGTTGCTTCGCTTGCTGCCGACACGGTGTTGCCGCGCGTCACGGATATCGTCTTTCAGGTCCATTCGGTCGACCCGCCGCATTCGCTGACCCTGCGCTCGATCGAGCTGACCGCGCAGGAGGTTGCGCCGGCTCTCGGCTGGCGCGGGCGCGACCCGCTCGCAGAACAGCGCGAACTGCCCCGCCAGCCGGCGGGCGCGAACACCGTCCAGGCATGAGGAACCCGCCATGAGTAACCAGCAGACAATCGACGTCCTCGACCGCCTTGCCGGTATCGCCGGGGGCTCGCCGCTCGATGCCCTGCGACGCGAGCGCCCCGAGACCCGTGGCAACGCACAGGCGAGTTATGAGGCACTGTTCGAGGCCAAGGACGAGACCGGCGCGGCGCCTGGCGAACGTTTTGCGGTGGCGAGCTTCGTCGCGCTGCTTCACGGCGACGATGCGGCCTCGAAACACTATCTTGAGCTGCTCGGGCAGCAAGCCGGAGGGTCAGCGCTCGCGTCGCTCATCCGGGCGCAAGCCGAGCGTGCCGCGACGCGTGGGCCGTACGGCGCATATCCACCTGGCCCGTTGTCGCAGGAGGACACCGCCGGGCCGGTTCTCGCCATAGCAGCCGCCGACCGCGCGGAGCTGGGCGATCTTCTCTCTGCGGCTCTGGAGCATACGCATGCTCTGGTCTTTCATCCACGCGACGCCAAGGCCTCGGATTTCGACGCTTTGCAGGCTGCCGGCTGGAGCACATCGGCTATCGTGACGCTCTCGCAGATCGTCGCCTTCCTCTCCTTCCAGATCCGCGCCGCGCATGGCCTGCGCGTGCTCGGCCTTTGAATTCCGCCCCGACGGAGTGACGCTATGACCGACACCACACTCGAACGCCCGATCGCCGCCGCACCGAACGCCTTCACCCAGGCCGAGCTGGGCTGGGAAGCATGGCTCGATCCCGTTCCGGAAGAGGCGCTGACCGATCGCCAGAAGGAAGGGCTGGTCGATATCGCCCGCGCCAAGAGCGCCTATTTCAGGCTGCTCGCGCATGATCCCGATATCCTGCGGTTCCGCACGCTGGCGGACAAGGACATCTTCTACAACACCCGCGCCGGGCTGCCGCGCGCCGAGCGGGAGCTGGCGGCAGCGGCAGTTTCGCGCAGCAATGGCTGCATCTACTGCGCTTCGGTCCATGCGCGCTTCGCGAGCACCTATTCGAAGCGCCGGGACGAGGTTCAGCGCCTGCTCGACGAAGGCGTCGGCGCCGACATCGATCCGCTCTGGAATGCGGTGATCGAGGCGTCCGTGGCGCTGACGGCAACTCCGGTCGCGTTCGGCCCCGAGCATGTGCGCAAGCTGCGCGATCTCGGCCTCGATGATCTCGCGATCGCCGATCTGATCCATTCGGCCGCGTTCTTCAATTGGGCCAACCGGCTGATGCTGTCGCTCGGCGAACCGAGAATCTAGACCGCGTCGGCTTTGGCTGCCGGCTGCGACATCACGGGCGTCGGGGAGGGAAAGCCCCCGCGCCCGATCCGTTCTTCGTCAACGGTGCGCGATCGGTTTCGAGACCGACGCGCTTCGCCGGGCGCGTGGAAGCCCGGGCCTGAAGCGATCGGCGTTTCGGCCGCAAGGCGGCGTCGCGGGCGGCGCGATATGGCTTGAAATATTCGTGCCTTACTTTAGGGTATAGATCGCTATCGGGATACTGTATCTTCGAAAGTATTCGTTGGCCTGAAGCCGCCTTGCATAGCCTTGCGATCCTTCGGTCTCAGGAACGTTCCGGCTCATAGCGACCGCCGGCATAGCGCGCGAGACCGAATTCCTGCCTTCATCCAGAATACGCGATAGTCGCCGTGGTGAGGGGCTTCGAAATTGGCACACAGCTTGGCTCGATCCACATAATGCCTGCCCCGAGCCGCCTGTTTGCCTATGTCTGGCGCAACAGCTATCGGCAACAGATAGGTATTATTGCGATCGTCGTCATATCTCTTCCGTTTTATTATCTCTCCCTCGAATTGCCTAAATATATTATCTCAGGTGCTTTGCAGGGGAAGGATTTTCCGAACGGAGGCGGATATGTAAATATCCTGCCGTTCAATTCCGGAATTAACGCTTTTGGCTTCGAGATAAAATCCAACGGAATCGCAGTAAGTCGCATATCGTATCTCTTTATATTATCTTTTGCGTTTCTCGTTTTGATATTCATCAATGGGTATTTCAAATACGTCATCAATATGAGGAAAGGGGCGCTTGGCGAAAGGCTGTTGCAGCGCCTGCGTTTCGGCCTGTTCTCATCCCTGCTTTCGTCGACGCCGGAACAACGGCAGCGTTTGAAGCCGGCCGAGGCGGCCTCCATCATCAAGGACGAAGTCGAACCGATCGGCGGTTTCGTCGGCGACGCCTTCGTCCAGCCCGTCTTCCTGGGCGGGCAGGCGATGACCGCGCTCGTCTTCATCCTGGTGCAGAATACGCTGCTCGGCATTGTCGCCATCTTGATGATTTCATCGCAGATGCTGGTCATTCCGCGATTGCGGCGAGAGCAGATCCGGCTCGGCAAGCAGCGCCAGATCGCCTCCCGCGCCCTGGCCGGGAAGATCGGCGAGGTGGTCGAGACTCTGGACGAGGTTTCGAACCATGGCACCGCCGCGCTGGAACGCGGGCTGGTCGCACAAAGGCTCGAAGCTCTGTTCGGTATTCGCTACCGGCTTTACGGGCGGAAATTCGCGGTCAAGGCCCTCAACAACCTCATGGCTCAGATAACACCGTTCCTGTTCTACACGATCGGCGGCTACGCGGCCCTGACCGGAAGTCTCGGGATCGGCCAACTCGTGGCGGTGATCGCCGCCTATCGTGATCTGCCACCGCCCGTGAAGGATCTCATCGACTGGGACCAGCAGAGGCTGGATGCCGAAGCCAAGTTTCAACAGGTCACGGAACAGTTCGCTCTCGCCACTCCCTCGGTTCAGGCTGGAATTCAGGCGGCAGAGCCCGTCTTCGACCAGCTTCCGGAAACGGGCATGATCGCTGCGCAAGGGCTCACGGCCATCAGCGCGACGGGAGATCGCATGCTCGACCGGATCTCCCTCGCTTTGCCGCTGAAGCAACACATCATGCTGTCGGGAACGGGCGAAGGTGCCGGTTGCCTTGCCCGTATTCTCGGCGGACGGCTCACTCCGAGCGATGGGTCGCTCAAGATCGGCGATGCCTCGATAGACGCGATCTCGCAAGAGGCACGCGGTCGCTGCATCGCCTATGCGGGCGCCGAGCCAGCGATCTTCGACGGAACGCTGCGCGACAACATCGTCTACGGCCTGCGCGGCCCGGGCTCTCAGGCCGACCCCGATGTCGACCGGATGAGCGGTGGCGCGGCTTCGACGCCGACCGACGAAGAGGCCTTGGAGACGCACCTGGCCGCGGTATTGCGCATCGTCGGCCTTTCCGACGCCGTGTTCCGCCATGGCCTTGCGAGCAAGTCCGTGGCTGATGAAGTCACTTCACTGATTGCCAGTTTGCCGGCGATCAGGGCGCATATCCGCGGGGCTTTGGCCGCCCGAGGCGCTGGGGATGCCGTCGAGCCCTATGATCCGGCTCGGTACATCCGCACGGCCACGATCGGAGAGAACATCCTCTTCGGCGTTCCGAACAAGACGGCGATCAGCGGGGCGAAGCTGGCTGAATACGATCTCGCCCGGGACGTGCTCGAGGCGCTCGCGTTGACCGACGATCTGACGATGATCGGCCAGCGCATCGCCGCGACCATGCTCGAAATCTTCTCGGATCTGACGCCTGATCACCTCCTGTTCGAAAGCTTTTCCTTCATCGCGGCCGAGGAGTTCCCCGCCTATCGCGAGCGTCTTGCGCGGGCGGATGCCGGACAGATGGGCGAAGCCGACCGGACCAGCTTCGTGGGGTTGTCGTTGCTCTATGTCGAGCCGGAACACCGGCTGGGTCTTCTCGACGAGGAGATGGAGGGACGCATCCTGCTGGCGCGTCAGGCCTTCCGCGCACGCATTTCGCAGGACGGTGCAGGGATCATCGACTTCTACGACTCCAATGAATGGGGAGCCGTATCGATCCGGGAGAACCTTATCTTCGGCCGCGTCACCCAGGCCAGCGCCGGCACGCGCGAGCGCGTCGACGAGGCCATTCGCGATGCCCTGGCCGATCTCGGACTGGATCGCGAGGTGTATCGGATCGGTCTGGCGCAGCCCGCGGGCTATGCTGGCCGTCTGCTTTTTCCGGCGGTCAAGACCCAGGTCGCGCTGGCGCGCTGCCTGATCAAACGCCCATCACTGCTGATCCTGGACAACGCCTTGAGCAGCTTGAGCCCGACCGAGGGCAAAGCCATCCTGAGACGCCTTCGCGAGGCCATGAAGGGCCGCACCCTGATCGTCGTCGCACGCGAGTATGATGGCGAGGTGCCGATGGACATTTCCGTGGTCTTCGACGGCGCCAGATTGCGCCCGGTTCCCGGCACGCAACCTGCAGCCGCCGCGCTCCCGGCCGAAGGCGAGAGCGGCGAGCGCGATGATGTCCGCGCGTTGAGAGCCGTCCCGATCTTCGCCAATCTCGATCTCGCGCGCATCAAGCTGCTGGCCTTCACCAGCGAGCGAACCGTTTTCGCCGCGGGCGATCCGCTGTTCGAGCAGGGCGCCGAATCCAACTCGGCCTATGTCGTGATAGCCGGCACAGCGGACGTCCTGATCGGGCCTCCGGAAAAGCCGGTTCGCGTCTCCCATATCGAAGCACCTGCGATCGTCGGCGAAATGGGCGTCGTCACCGGCGAGGTGCGATCGGCGACCATCCGTGCTACCAGCGAGCTGACGGCATTGAAGCTTCGCAAAGAGGTGTTCGTCGCTTTGCTGGAAGAATTCCCGGACATGACGTTGTCCGTCATGCGGTTGATGGTCAAACGGCTCCAGGACAACGTCGCGATCGTCTCCAGGCGCGACCCCGATGGTTCGGAACGTGACTGAAACAGTGGGGCTGCTCGACTGCGGCTTCGGCATCCGCTTCTGGGGTACGCGCGGATCGATGCCGGTCTCCGGCCGCTGTTATGAGCGCTTCGGCGGCGATACGACGTGCTTCGAGATCAAAATCGCCGGGAGCCGGATCATCGTCGATGCTGGTTCCGGATTGCGCCGGCTCGGGCAGGCCATGGCCGCCATTGAGGAGGGCGATGCGACGCTTCTTCTCAGCCATTTGCATCTCGACCACGTCATAGGTCTGGCTGCGTTCGCGCCGCTCTGGCGCATGCGGGGCGAGATCGCGATGCATGTGCCGGCTTGCATGGCAGCCGATCCCGGTGCGCAGCTATCGACGCTGTTTGCCGAGCCGTTCTTCCCCGTCGGCTTGACGCAGGCTCCCGGCAAGCCTCGCTTCTCGTGCTTTGCGCCGGGTGACGAACTCGGCTTTTCGGGACTTGAAATCGCGACGATCGCGCTGCGGCATGATCCCTGCGCAGCTGGCTTCCGGTTTCGCGATGGCGGCCGGACGCTGGTGATCCTGACCGACCACGAGCATGCAGCCGGCGATCCGGAACCCGATCTCATCGCCTTCTGCCGCGGTGCCGACCTCATCGTCTACGACGCGATGTGGGACGAAGCGATCGACTACGAACCTCACCGCGGCTGGGGACACTCGACCTGGCAAGCGGGGCTGCGTCTGCTGGCGTGCGCCGGCGCGAAGCGCCTTGCCTGCGTGCATCATTCGCCGGACCTGCCCGATCCGGAGCTCGAGCTGCGCGAGGCCAATCTGCGGCGCTGCCATCCGGACAGTTTCTTTGCCCGGCAGGACGACGTCGTCGTGCTGACAGCCTGACGTTTCCGCATGCTCAAGGCGCGGCCTGCGCGAGGCCGCGTTTCCCGAACGTCGTCAGCCTATCCCCAGCAGCGCACGATTGGCGGCAAGGTCGATGCCGCTGGCGGCGAAATCATCGAAGGCCCGCGCGGCGACATTGATCAGGTGGCTGGCAATGAAGGGCGCTCCTTCCGCTGCTCCCTGCTCGGAATCCTTGATGCAGCATTCCCATTCGAGCACGGCCCAGCCGTCGAAATCATGCTGCGTCAGCTTCGAGAAGATCGCCCCGAAATCGATCTGGCCGTCGCCGAGGGAACGGAACCGCCCGGCACGCTGCGCCCAAGGCTGAAAGCCGGAATAGACGCCCTGCCGGCCGCTCGGATTGAACTCGGCGTCCTTCACATGGAACATGCGAATGCGCTGGTGATAGATGTCGATGAAGGACAGGTAGTCGAGCTGCTGCAGCAGGAAATGGCTGGGGTCGTAGAGGATGTTGCAGCGCGGATGGTTGCCGACCTGCTCCAGGAACATCTCGAAGGTGATGCCGTCGTGCAAATCCTCGCCCGGATGCAGCTCGTAGCAGAGGTCGACGCCGGCCTCGTCGAAAGCATCGAGGATCGGGCGCCAGCGTTTGCCCAGCTCTTCGAAAGCAGTCTCGACAAGCCCGGCCGGCCGCTGCGGCCAGGGGTAGATGAAGGGCCAGGCCAGCGCGCCGGAGAATGTCGCATGGGCTGAAAGCCCGAGTTTCCGGGAGGCCTTTGCGGCCAGCCGCAATTGCTGCGCCGCCCATTCCTGCCGGGCCTTCGGATTGCCGCGCACCTGCGGGGCGGCGAAGCCGTCGAAGGCGAGATCGTAGGCCGGATGGACCGCGACGAGCTGGCCCTGGAGATGGGTGGAGAGTTCGGTCAGCGCGACGCCGGCCTCGCTGAGAATGCCTTGCACCTCATCGCAATAGGTCTTGCTCTCGGCCGCGCGCGCGAGGTCGAACAGCCGTGCATCCCAGCTCGGAATCTGGACTCCCTTGTAGCCATGCCCCGCGGCCCAGCGGGCGATACTCGCCAGGCTGTCGAACGGCGCTGCGTCGCCGGCGAACTGGGCGAGGAAGATCGCCGGTCCCTTGATCGTCTTCATCCCCTGATCCTCCCGAATGATCTCGGCGAATCCCGCTGCAACGGGATTCGCTTTTCGGTAGCGGACCGCGATTGGCGGCGAATGTCGAGCGCCACGCGCCGAGGCGGCAAGGGAGGGGCGCGGGCAGGCCTCCGCGCTATTGCGCGGCCTTGATCAGTTCCTTCGCGATGATGGTGCGCTGAATCTGGTTGGTGCCCTCGTAGATCTGGGTGATCTTGGCGTCGCGGTAGAGCCGCTCCACCTCGAAACCGCGGATATAGCCGGAGCCGCCGAAGATCTGGACGGCGTTGGCGGTCTGCGCCACCGCCATGTCGCTGGCGAAGCATTTCGCCATCGAGGAGGCGGAGGTCGCGGGTTTGCCGTGATCGATCAGGAGCGCGGCGCGCTCGGTCAAGGCGCGGGCGGCGGCGATGTCCTTGGCCATATCCGCCAGCATCCATTGCAGGCCCTGATTGTCGAGGATCGGCTTGCCGAACTGGCGCCGGTCGCGGGCATAGCCGAGGGCGGCCTTGAGCCCGGCCTGCGCGATGCCGGTGGCGAGCGCGGCGATGCCCACGCGGCCCTTCTCCAATACGCTCATCATGATGTGGAAGCCGCGCCCCTTAGGGCCGAGCATGGCCTCGCGCGGGACGGTGACGCCGTCGAAATTGAGCCCGCCGACCTGGCTGGCGCGCTGGCCCATCTTGTGCTCCTTCGGCCCGCGCGAGACGCCGGGCGCATGGAGGTCGACCAGGAAGATGCTCATGCCGCGATGGCCGGCGGTGGGGTCGGTCGAGGCCAGCACGAAGCCGAGATCGGCGACCGGCGCGTTGTGGATCCAGAGCTTGCTGCCGTCGATGACGTAGCCATCCGCCGTCTCGCGCGCGGTGGTGCGGACGTTGGATAGGTCGGAGCCGGCCTCGGCCTCGGTCAGGCAATAGGCGATGCGGGTCCTGGCGGCGATGATGTCAGGCAGGCGCCTGAGCTGTTCGGGCGTGCCGTAGCGGGTGAGCAGCGTGCCGATCAATTCGACGACGCCGCATTGATCGGCGATCGAGGCATAGCCGCGCGACAATTCCTCCATCACGATCGCATAGGCGAAGGTGTCGAGCCCGGCGCCGCCATACTCCTCCGGCACGGTGATGCCGAACAGGCCGAGCTCGCCCATTCGGGCGTAGATCTCAGCGGGAAAGGTCTCGTCGCGGTCGAGATCGGCGGCGACGGGTTTGACGACCTCTTCGGCAAAGCGCCGGGCGGTCTCGCGGATCTGGTCGTAGATCTCGATGTCGAGCAGGGGGGCATGCATGGTGCGTTCCTTCCCTCAGGCGACGCCGTTGAGGGCACATAGATGCGCCATGCGGCGGGCCGCCAGATCCGGATCGACGAAGAGCCGGGACCGATCGGCGAGGCGGAAGAGATCGGCATAGTGCAGGATGCCGCGCGCGGATTCGGCGCCGCCGACCATGCGGAAATGGCTCTGGAAGCTGTTGAGCCAGGCAAGGAAGACGACACCGCATTTGTAATGCTGCGTCGGCGCCTCGAAGAGCTTGCGCGAGAGCGCGACTGTGGGATCGAGGATGGCGTGGAAGCCGGCCCGGTCGCCCGCCTCCAGCTTCGCGAAGGCCGCGGCGGCGGCCGGGGCGATCGGGTCGAAGATGCCGAGCAGCCCGTGCGAGAAGCCCTGCGCGTCGCCTGCGATCAGCTCGGCATAGTTGAAGTCGTCGCCGGTATACATGACGACGCCCTCGGGCAGGAGGCGCCGCATCTCGATCTCCTTGCCGGCATCGAGCAGCGAGATCTTGATGCCGTCGATCTTTGCGGCGTGCTCGCGGATCAGGGTCAGCACCGTGTCCATGGCGGGGTGGAAATCACGGCTGCCCCAATAGCCGGCGAGCGCGGGATCGAACATCTCGCCGAGCCAGTGCAGGATCACCTTGCCGCGGCACTGGCGGATCAGCCGGCCGTAGACGGAGAGGTAGTCGTCCGGGCTTTTCGCGACGCGGCAGAGCGCGCGGCTCGCCATCAGGATGATCCTGCCGCCATGCTTCTCGACATGGCCGATCTGCTCCTCATAGGCGCGGATGACCTCGTCGAGGCTACGCGCGGCCTGCGGATCGAGCTGGTCGGTGCCGGCGCCGCAGGCGAGATCGGCGCCGGGCGTCGTCTTGGCCTCGGCGAGAACGCGGGAAATCAGTTCGGCGGCATTCGGCCAATCCAGCCCCATGCCGCGCTGCGAGGTGTCCATAGCCTCGGCGATCTTGAAGCCGAGACCCCAGAGGTGGTGGCGGAAGGCGAGCGTCGCGTCCCAATCCACGGCCGGGATGCGCCAGGGCTCCTGCAGCTTCAGCGGGTCGGCGACGACATGGGCGGCGGCGTAGACGGTGCGGACGCCATTGGCTGGAGCGGTGCGGGGATAAGGGGAGGGCGGCGCCAGCCGGTAGCGCTCGCTGCTGCCGTCCGCGCGGGGCAGGGTAATCTCGGCCATCGCTTCCTCCGGTGTAATTTATTGGAACGTTCCAGTTCAAGAACGCCTTTCCAGCCTTATACAAGGGCATAAAATCATTTGAAAGAGGGATATTGCATTGTTTTCGTAAGACTGATAATGGAACGTTCCATAAGAAAAAACACAAGATGCTTCAGGGATGAAACGATGTCGCAGCCGAAAGGCAGCAAGGGGAAGGTGACGATCATCGAGATCGCGGACGCCGCAGGCGTCTCGAAATCGACGGTCTCCCTCGTCCTCACCGGGCGCGGCAGCGTCAAGCCCGAGACGCGCCGGCAGGTCCAGCAGGCCATGGACCGGCTGGGCTATGTCTATAATCGCGGTGCCGCCAACCTGCGCAACGCGCAATCCCGCATCGTCGGCCTCGTCCTCAACGATCTCTCAAACCCGTTCTTCGCCGAATTCGCGATCGGCGTGGAGAAAGTCCTGCAGATGGCAGGCTATGTCGCCTTCATGGCCAACACCGCCGAGAGCGTGGTGCGGCAGGACCAGGTGATGCGCATGATGCGCGAGCATGGTGCCGGCGGCATCATCCTCTGCCCCGCGCTCGATACCCGCCCCGAGCATCTCGACTGGGCCCAGGCCGCCGATACGGCGTTGCTGGTGGCGATCCGCCGCCTGCCGGGCGCGCAGGCGGGCTTGGTCGTGCCGGAGAACGTGGCGGGCGGCAGCCGGATCACACGCCATCTGATCAATCTCGGCCATGAGCGCGTCGCCTATCTCGGCGGCATGAACTCGATGGTCGTCCGGCAGGAGCGGCATCGGGGCTTCCTCACCGCAATGGAGGCCGCCGGCCACGCGGTCGATCCGGGACTTAATCTCGAAAGCATGCCGACGCGCGACGGCGGCTTCAGCGCGATGGGCTCCGTGCTTTCGCTCAGCGACCGGCCGACGGCGGTGGTCTGCTACAACGACGTCGTCGCCATCGGCGCGATGCTGGCCGCGGCGCGGCACGGGCTCGTCGTCGGCCGCGACATCGCGATCGTCGGCTTCGACGACACCAGCGAGGCGCGCCATGTCTCGCCGGCGTTGACCACCATCGCCATCGATGCCGTCGGGCTCGGCGAGCGCGCCGCCGCGATGCTGCTGAAACAGATCGCCGATCCCGCTGCGGAGCCGGAAACCTTCATCGGCTCCGCCAATCTCGTCATCCGCGAATCCTGTGGCGCCTATCAGCGCGCGCTGGCCGCCGCCGGCTGAAACGTTCACCCAGAGACAAAAACCATGGCCTTTCCCCGCATCCTCTCCGCCGACGAAGCCGCTGCCCTGATCCCGGACGAGGCGATCGTCACCGTCTCGTCCTCTTCGGGTCTCGGCTGCCCCGACGCTGTGCTGGCGGCGATCGGCCGGCGCTTCGACGCTTCGGGCCATCCACGCAACCTGACGACGCTGCATCCGATCGCGGCCGGCGACATGTGGGGCGTCAAGGGCATCGACCATCTGGCCAAGCCCGGCCTGCTGGCGCGGATCATGGGTGGGTCCTACCCGTCCGGCCCGTCCTCGGCCGAGCCGCCTGCGATCTGGAAGATGGTCACCGGCGATGAGATCCCCGCCTACAACATCCCGAGCGGCATCCTCTTCGACATGCATCGCGAGGCCGCGGCAAAGCGGCCGGGCGTGCTGACCAAGATCGGCATGGACACCTTCGTCGACCCCAAGCACCAGGGCTGCGCCATGAATGCGCGGGCCGCGGCGGAGCCGATCGTTACCCGCGTGGAGTTCGATGGCGATGACTGGCTCTATTTCCGCAGCATCGTGCCGAAGATCGCGATCATCCGCGCTACCACGGCCGATGAGCGCGGCAACCTTTCCTACGAGCATGAGGGCGGCCTGCTCGGCCCGCTCGATCAGGCGCTGGCGGTGCGCAACAATGGCGGCATCGTCATCGCGCAGGTGAAGCGCGTGGTCGAGGCCGGCAGCCTCAACACGCAAGCGGTCTTCGTGCCCGGCATCCTCGTCGATGCGATCGTCGTCGCGCCCGACCAGATGCAGACGACGCAGACCGTCTATGACCCGGCGATCTCCGGCGAGGTGCGGCGGCCGCTATCGAGCTTCGAGACGCCGGCCTTCGACGTCGCCAAGGTGATCGCGCGGCGCGTGGCGAAGGAGCTGCGTTACGGCGACGCGGTCAATATCGGCTTCGGCATCTCGGCCAATGTCCCGCGCATCCTGATCGAGGAGGGCCAGCACGGCGCCGTCACCTGGGTGATCGAGCAGGGTGCGGTCGGCGGCGTGCCGCTGCTCGAGTTCCAGTTCGGCTGTGCCTCCAATGCCGAGGCGATCGTGCCCTCGCCCTATCAGTTCACCTATTTCCAGGGGGCGGGCTTCGACATGTCGCTGCTCTCCTTCCTGCAGATCGACAAGCAGGGCTGCGTCAACGTCTCCAAGCTCGGCGTCAGGCCGCATGTCACGGCCGGCGCCGGCGGCTTCATCGATATCACCGCGCGGGCCAAGCGCATCGTCTTCTCCGGCTATTTCAGCGCCGCGGCAAAGCTCGCCATCGCGGATGGCAAGCTCGTCATCGAGACGGAGGGCAAGGTGAAGAAGCTGGTCGATGCGGTCGAGCACATCTCCTTCTCGGGGCCGCGCGCCGTCGCCCAGGGGCAGGACGTGACCTACATCACCGAGCGCTGCGTGATGAAGCTGACGCCGGAAGGTATCGTCGTCACCGAGATCGCGCCCGGCGTCGATCTGGAGCGCGATATCCTCGCCCAAAGCGAGTTCCCGCTGCTGGTGCCGCAAACGCCGAAGCTGATGGACGCGGCCTTGTTCGATGAAGCCCTGATCGGCCTCGAAGTCCCGGCGAGGGCGGCATGAGCGACCCGGTCCGCCTCGACATCGCCTCCGGCATCGCGACGATCACACTCGCGCGGCCGGAAAAGCTCAACGCGCTCGACGACGTCATGGTCGGTTTGCTCGGCCGCTTCGCCGATGCCATCGACGCCGATCGCTCGGTCCGTGCCGTCATCTTGACGGCCGAAGGCAAGGCCTTCTGCGCCGGCGGCGACATTGTCGCCTGGGGCGGATTGTCCCCGCTGGAGATGGGGCAGGGCTGGGTGCGCGCCGGCCACCGCGTCTTCGACAAGCTGGCGCGGATGAAGCCGCCGGTCATCGCCGCGATGAACGGCCATGCGCTGGGCGGCGGGCTCGAACTCGCCGTCACCGCCGATATCCGCATCTGCGAGGTTCAGGCCAAGATCGGCCTGCCCGAAACCGGGCTCGGCATGATCCCGGGCTGGTCCGGCACGCAGCGTCTGGTGAAGCGGCTGGGCGGACAGGTTGCGAGGAGGCTGGCTCTGACCGGCGAAATCGTCACGGCCGAGACGGCGCTCACACTCGGAATCGTCGATCAGGTCGTCGAGAAGGGCGGAGCGCTCGCGGCTGCGCAGGCCATGGCCGAGCGCATCAGCCAGCGCGGGCCGGTGGCGAACCTCGTCGTCAAGCAGCTCATCAACGCTGCCGAGAACGAGGATAGCGCCGCGATCATGGAGACGCTGGCGAGTTCGCTCGTCTCATATACCGAAGACGTCAAGGAAGGCGTCGCCGCCTTCCAGGAAAAGCGCACGCCGCTCTATCGGGGGGAATGAGATGACGCGTCCCGTCGCCCTGATCACCGGCGCAAGGCGCGGCATCGGCCGCGCCATCGGCGTCGCACTCGCCAAGGTCGGCCATGACATCGCCTTCACCGACATCGCCGAGGACGAGGCCGTCGCCGAGGCGTCGAAGCTTTTCGAAGAGGCCGGAGCCGCGGCGCGGTTCTTCAGGCATGACGTCGCCGCGGTCGAGAGCCATGCCGCCCTCGTCGCGGATGTGAAAGCCGCCTTCGGCCGGCTCGATCTCTTCGTCTCGAATGCCGGCATCGGCGCGCCGGTGCGCGGCGACATGCTGGAGATGACGCCGGACAGCTTCGACGTCGTCATGGACGTCAATCTGCGCGGCGCAGCTTTCCTCAGCCAGGAGGTCGCAAAGGCGATGCTCGCGGGCAAGGCGGAGCGGCCGGCAATGGTCTTCGTCACCTCGGCCAGCACGGAGCTGGTCTCGATCGACCGGGCGCAGTACTGCGTCTCGAAGCTCGGCCTCTCGATGTGGGCGAAGGCGCTCGCCGTCAGGCTCGCGCCGGAGGGCATCCCGGTCTTCGAGGTGCGGCCGGGCGTGATCCGAACCGACATGACCGCGAAGGTCGCAGCGAAATACGATGCGCGCATAGCCGAGGGGTTGATCCCGGCCGGGCGCTGGGGCGAGGGCGAGGATGTCGCCGCCGTCGTCGCCGCCCTGAGCAGCGGGCAATTCGCCTATGCGACAGGGACGGTGATAAACGCCGATGGCGGCTTGCTGATTCCGCGATTGTAGGGATTCTGCGGCACGGCCGAGAGAAGCCGGTGCCCGAGCCGGCCGGGAGGATTGGGATGAGGATGGCGCATGAAGGCATTCCTGCTTTCGCCGCCCCCTATGGGCGGTCCGCATGAGCTATGAGTTCGATTTCGCCGACGTCTTCGCGGCGTGGCCCGAGCTGCTGCAGGGTCTGTTCAATTCGCTCGTGCTGTCGGCGGTGGCGATGGCGATCGGCATGGTGGTCTCGATCGCGGGTGCGCTCGGCAAGACCTCCGGGCCGAAATGGCTGCGCTGGATCATCGACGAATATATCGAGCTGATCCGCAACACGCCGTTCCTGATCCAGATCTTCATGATCTATTTCGGCCTGCCGTCGATGGGCCTGAAGATGTCCTCGAACACGGCGGCACTGCTGGCGCTGGTCGTCAACGTCGGCGCCTACGGCATCGAGATCATCCGCGCCGGCATCGAGAGCATCCAGAAGGGGCAGATCGAGGCGGGCAAGTCGCTCGGCATGCGGCCGCTGCAGATCTTCCGCTATATCATCCTGAAGCCGGCGATCCAGGCGATCTATCCCTCGCTCACCAGCCAGTTCATCCTGCTGATGCTGAACACCAGTGTCTGCTCGGCGATCGCGGCCAGCGAGCTGACGGCGGTGGCGGGCGACATCCAGTCGCGCACCTTCCGCAGCTTCGAGGTCTATTTCGTCGTCACATGCATGTATCTCGGCCTGTCCGTCTTCTTCTGGACAGCGTTCGCCGGGATCGAGCGCGCCTTCCTGCGCAAGCCAACCCGCTGAGGCCCCGATGCGCGTACTCGGACAAGCCGACATCATCTACATCCTCATGGCGGTGCGCTGGACGCTGCTGTTGTCCTTCGTCGCCTTCCTCGGCGGGGCGCTGGGCGGCCTGCTGGTGGCGCTCGCCCGGACCGGCGAATTCAAATGGCTGCGGATCGCCTCGGCCGGCTACATCAAGGTCTTCCAGGGCACGCCGCTGCTGATGCAGCTCTTCCTCGCCTTCTTCGTGCCGGGGCTGTTCGGCTGGTCGGTCGATCCCTGGACGGCGGCGGCGCTGGGCCTGTCGCTCCATGCCAGCGCCTTCCTCGGCGAGATCTGGCGTGGCGCGATCGAGGTGGTGCCGCGCGGGCAATGGGAGGCGGCGACTTCGCTCGGCCTGCCCTATGCGCCGAAGATGGCGCTGATCATAGCCCCCCAGGCGGTCCGGATCGCGATTCCGCCGACGATCGGCTTCCTGGTGCAGCTGATCAAGGGCACGTCGCTCGCCTCGATCATCGGCTTCGTCGAGCTGACGCGTGCGGCGCAGATCATCAACAACGCCACCTTCCGGCCCTTCACGATCTTCGCGCTCGTCGCGCTGGTCTACTACATCATCTGCCGGCCGCTCTCGGCCTACAGCAAGAGAATGGAGCAAAAGCTCCTCGTCGCCGCGCGCTGAGCCTGCTCGGAACGCGTTGATGCAATACCAGCCTACCCTCAGAGGAGAACGTCCCATGTCCCTGTTTAAATCGATTTGCCGTCGCGGCTTCGGCGCGTTGGTCTTCGCCGGCCTCGCCGCTGCCTCGCTTGCCCCGGCTCACGCCGCCACGCCCGAAGAGATCAAGGCGCGCGGCAAGCTGATGGTCGGCGTTCTCACCGACTATCCGCCCTTCGGCGGCACGGACGCCCAGCAGCAGCCTGCCGGCTACGACGCCGATGTCGCAGCGCTGCTCGCCAAGTCGCTCGGCGTGAAGCTCGAGCTCGTGCCGGTGACCGGCCCGAACCGCATCCCCTATCTGCTGACCAACAAGGTCGACGTGCTGATCGCCACCTTCGGCATCACCGCCGAGCGCCAGAAGCAGGTGCTGTTCTCTAACCCCTACAGCACGCTGACGATCTATGTGCTCGCGCCCAAGAGCGTGAACGTCAAGACGCCGGAAGACCTGAAGCAGGTCACGATCAGCGTCGCCCGCGCCTCGACGCAGGACACCGCGATCAGCGCCGTCGCCCCGCAGGGCACGCCGCTGAAGCGCTATGACGACGATGCGACCGCGCTGCAGGCGCTGATCTCCGGCCAGGTCCAGGCGATGGGCGCGAGCAACACCATCCTCGCCCAGCTCCTCAAGGACTATCCGCAGCTCAACATCGAGCCGAAGATCACGCTTCGCGAGCAGGCGAACGGCATGGCCTTCCGCAAGTCGGATACGGCGCTCGCCGAGTACTCCAACAAGTTCATCGCCGAGATCGAGGGCAATGGCGAGCTCTCGAAGATCAACCAGAAGTGGTTCGGCATTCCGCTGACCAAGCTGCCGGCGATGCCGCAGTTCTGATCCTGCAAGACATGCGCCCGGCCCCGGCCGGGCGCATCCCAAGGGCTTTCGAGAGCCTGCCATCCAGAACGGTTTTTGCCCGATGTCCGCGACCGCCCCTTCCGCCGACCATGAGATCGGCGACGTGATGATCGAGATGCGCAAGGTCGACAAGTTCTATGGCGACTTCCACGTTCTGCGCGATATCGACCTGACCGTGTCGCGTGGCGAACGCATCGTCGTCTGCGGCCCCTCCGGCTCCGGCAAATCGACGCTGATCCGCTGCCTCAACCAGCTCGAAGAGCACCAGAAGGGCGAGATCGTCATCGACGGCACGACCGTCCATGCCAAGCTCAAGGGCATCGAAGATATCCGCCGCGAGATCGGCATGGTGTTCCAGAGCTTCAACCTGTTTCCGCATCTGACGGCGCTGGAAAACTGCACGCTCGCGCCGATGAAGGTGCGCGGCATTGCCAAGGCGGAGGCCGAGGCGAACGCCCGCAAGATCCTGGAACGCGTCCATATCCCCGAGCAGGCGCACAAATACCCGGTCCAGCTCTCGGGCGGGCAGCAGCAGCGCGTCGCGATCGCGCGTTCGCTCTGTATGAACCCGAAGATCATGCTGTTCGACGAGCCGACCTCGGCGCTCGATCCCGAAATGGTCAGTGAAGTGCTCGACACCATGGTGGAGCTCGCGGAGAGCGGCATGACCATGATCTGCGTCACCCATGAGATGGGCTTCGCCCGCAAGGTGGCCGACCGGGTGATCTTCATGGATGCCGGCGAGATCGTCGAGGTCGCGCCGCCCGAGCAGTTCTTCTCGGCGCCGCAGAGCGAGCGGACCCGCAAGTTCCTCGGCCAGATTCTGCACGCGCAGGCGCATTGAGCCAGCCCATGCGCGATCTGTCGCCTGCCGGCCTGCAGCGCTGGACCCATGGAACGCTGATTCCGGCCTGGATCGAACGTTCGGTTGATCGCAAGGCCGGCGGCTTCATCGAGGAGTTCACGCCGGACGGACAACCCGTTGCGGCACCGGATCGCAGCGCGCTGACGACGGCGCGGCTGGTCTACACCTTCAGCCATGCTGCCCGGCTGAGCGGAGACAAAGCGGCGCTGGAGGCCGCGCAGCACGGCTTCGCGCTCTTGCTGAAGGCGCATGAGGCCAATGGTTACGTGCCGAAACGTTTCCGGCCCGACGGAGCCGTAAGCGTACCGCGCCGCGATCTGTACGATCTCGCCTTCGTGTTCTTCGCCTGCGCGCATTATCACCGGGCCACCGGAGACGCGGCTGCGCTGCGCCTCGCCGGGGCGACGATGGACCTGATCGAAAGCGAGCTCGCCGCTCCGCTCGGCGGCTATGCGGAGGATGATCTCGGCGCGCTGCCGCGCCGCCAGAACCCGCATATGCACTTGCTCGAAGCCTTCCACGCCCTGGCGGAAGCGACGGGCAATCAGCGCTGGTTCGACGCGGCCAACGGCATCGTCCAGCTCGCGGCCGAGCGCTTCATCGACAGTAATGGCACGCTCGGCGAGTTCTTCGGCACGGACTGGCAGCCCGTCGCGGGCGATCCGGGGCGGCTGCGCGAGCCCGGTCACCAATTCGAATGGGTCTGGCTGCTGCATCATCACCATCGGCTGACCGGCTGGGAGAAGGCGCCCGCGCTCGCGGAAGGGCTTTATCGTTTCGGGCTCGCGCAGGGCCTCGATCGCGACCCCGCCTATCCGCCGCTGGTGCTGGATGGTGTGGGCCCCGAGGGTAGGATCGTCGCGCCGACGAAGCTGCTCTGGCCGCAGACGGAATTCATCAAGGCGCTCGGTGCCCGCGTCGAATTCGTTGCGGACGAGGACGCTGCGGCGAGCCTGCCGCGCCATGTCGAGCTGATGTTCCGCCACTTCATCGATCTGCGGACCGGGCTCTGGCACAACCAGCTCGACCGTGCCGGCCAGCCGTTGCCGGTATCGCTGCCGAGCCGCGTCCTCTACCATCTCTTCCTGTGTCTGGCCGAGACGCTGCGGGTCATGCCGCCGCATCCGGCTTCGCATGGGGAAGTCGGCGATGGAGCAACAGCGAACTGACCCGGCCGGTTTTCCGGTCGTCCGCGATGCCAGCGGCGCCTTCGTGATCGATGCGGAGCGGATCGCTGCCCGCTTCGGCTGGTCGTCCGCGGAATGGCTGGGCATGCAGCGCCGCGGCCTCGTGACCAGCCGTGTCGAGCGCGGCGAGGCCGAGGATCACGGCCGTTGGCGGCTCTCCGTGCATTGCGGCAACCGCCGCTGGTTCGCCATCGTCTCTGAGGACGGCGCCGTGATCGAGGAAAAGCTCGACTTCCTGCCGCCCCCGCCGCATCGCGGCCGCAGCCTCCGGGAGGGCTGAGACCGGCGGCTGTGTCTCTTAGCGCGCGGCCTCGACCTCGCGCAGGCAGATATTCAGCCGGTCGAGGATCATGTCGACATCATCGGCTTCGACCGTCAGCGGCGGGCGGATCTTGAGGATGTTGTCGGCCGGGCCCTCGCGCCCTACCAGGATGCGCATGTCGCGCAGGCGGTTCATGACATGGGCGGCCGCATCGGTTGCGGGCTCCAGCGTCTCGCGATCCGTGACCAGCTCCAATCCGAGGAAGAGGCCGATGCCGCGGACGTCGCCGACGCAAGGGTACTGCTCGGCGAGCTCGCGCATGCCGGCGAGCAGCTTGTCGCCCATCGCCTTGGCATTGGCCGAGAGCCCGTCATCCTCGACGATATCGAGGACTTCCGAGGCGATACGGCAGGAGAGGTTCGAGCCGCCGAAGGTCGAGAAATACTCCGGCCCCTCGGCGAAGCGCTCGGCGATGGCGCGGGTAGTGATCACCGCGCCGATCGGGTGGCCGTTGCCGAGCGGCTTGCCGAGCACGACGATGTCCGGCCGCACGGCCTGCTGCTCGAAGCCGAAATAATAGTCGCCGAGGCGGCCAAGCCCGGTCTGGACCTCGTCGGCGATGCAGATGCCGCCGGCGGCGCGGATGCGCTCGTAGACCGCGGCGAGATAGCCGGGCGGCGGGATGATCTGGCCGCCGACGCTCGGGAAGGTCTCGGCGATGAAGCCGGCGACCTTGCCCCCGCGCTCCGCGATGGCCTTGAGCGCGCCGTCGACCTGCTGCGCATAGTGCAGCGCCCGGCTGGGATCGTCGCGGCGGAAGCGGCCGCGATAGTCGTCGGCGACGTCGACGAGCTGTACCCAGGGCTTGCGGCCGCCCATATTCGGTTTGTTGAACTTGTAGGCGGAGATGTCGATCGCGCCGGTGGTGTTGCCGTGATAGCCGTGATCGGGCGTGACGATGTCGTAGCCGCCGCTGGCGGCGCGGGCGAGGCGCAGCGCGAGCTCGTTGGCCTCCGAGCCGGAATTGACGAAGAAGCAGATTTCCAACTCCCCAGGCAGCTTCGCGGTGAGGCGCTCGGCCAGCGCCATCGGCGCGGGATGCAGATAACGCGTGTTGGAGTTCATCCGCGCGAGCTGGTCCATCGCCACCTTGCGGATGCGCGGATGGGCATGCCCGACATGCGGCACGTTGTTGTAGGCGTCGAGATAGGGCCGGCCCATCGCGTCGAAGAGATGGTGGCGCCAGCCGCGCAGGAAGGTGATCGGCCTGCTGTAGCTGAGCTTGAGGTTGGCGCCGAAGCGGGCCCTGCGCTCGGCGAGCAGTGCGGCCTCGTCGATTGCGCGGTAGGCGACGACTTCGTCGGGCAGGTTGAGCAGTGCGGCGGGGTTCGGGCAGATCGCCTGCCACAGCGCCCAATCGTCGGGATCGGCGACGCCCGGCCAGTCATGGCCCATGCCGTCGAGCGTCAGCGCGAGCTGGAAATGCAGATGCGGCTCCCAGCCGCCATTCTCCTCGGCCGGGCCGAGTGTGGCGAAGGCCTCGCCCGCCGCGATCTGCTGGCCTTGCTTCAGCTTCGCGGCGCCATCGGCGGCGAGGTGGCCGTAGAGCGTGTGGAAGACGTCGCCCTCGGGCGTGCGATGCTCGAGGATGACGACGCCGCCATAGTCGAGATGGCCTTTGCGGTTCTCGGCCAGCGCGACGCGGCCGGCGAGCGGTGCGCGGACCGGTTCGCCGGCCGGCGCGAAGACATCGATGGCCATATGGATGGTGCGGCGGTTCGAAGCGAGCCAGCGACCCTTGCGGAAGGCCTTGTCGGTATAGACCAGCCGCGGCTCGCCATATTGGCCGAGCCACCATTCGGAGGCGATGCCGATGGCCGCCCCGAGGTTCCGGGCCTCGTCAGCACGCATGCTGAACGGGTTCTGCGGAACCGTGGCCTCGGCGACGGCGAGCGAGCCGACCGCCAGGCCGTCGAGCGCGCGGCCGAGCACAGGCGCGAAGCTGCCGCGCTGTCCGGCGATCCAGCTTGCGATGCGGCCGGCTGCGTCGGTGACCGGCAGGCCGCAGGCATTGCGCAGGCGAGCACCCATCAACTCGCCGTCGATGGCCGGATTCTCCAGCAGCCGCCAGGCCGGCGCCTGCGAGATCGTGACATAGGGATCGTCCGGGCGGCCCCTGGCCTCGATCGTCGAATTGACGACGCTGACGGCCAGCCGCATCCGGACGAGCGGCCAGATCAGCCCGATCTCCTCGGCGCTCAGGGCTGAGACGGAGTGATAGCCGGCGACGAAGGCGGCGAGCGCCGCTTCCGGTGTTTCGTGGTCGAGGATGGCATAGGCGGCGGCGATGGCGATCTCGCAGACGCGCGGGCCGGTGGTCATGTCGCCGAAATCGATCAGGCCGCTGATGCGCGTGGGCTCGCCGAGGCGTGGCTGGACGAGGATGTTGAAGTCGTTGAGGTCGTTGTGGAGGGTCTGCCGAGGCAACTGGTCGAGAGCAGGCTGCAAGGCCTCGTAGGCGGCGACGATCGCCGCGACGAGCGCGCGACGTGGGCCTTCGAGCACATCGAGATGCGGCTTGATCCAGCCCGCCTGGGTCAGGTCCCATTTCGCCGCATCGGGCGAAGCCGTGACCTTGAAATCGCGCAAGGCGAGATCGAGCCGCGCGGTCAGCGCGCCGAACTCGGAGAGGACGGCGGGCGGCTGCGGCCCGGCTTCGCCCATCGGGATACCCTCGAAGGCGCGCTGGACCCAGACCATGCGCTGGCGGCCCTCAGTGTCCGCGACGTTCTGCCAGAAGCGTTTGCCTTCGGCCGGCAGGAGCCGTGGCAGCGGCAGCGTCGGATCGGCGGCGAGCGCGTGGCTGATCGCTGCGCATTGCTGGTCGACGAGCGCGGGCTCGCCGCTGGGACGCATCGCCTTGACGATCACGTCACCCTGCGCGGTCCGGCCACGGAAGTTGAGATCGTATTCGCCACCGAGCTGTCGGAGAGCGCCGACGACACCGAAATCATTCGCGATGTCGCGCAACCAGTCATGCTTCATCTCAAATCTCCCAGCCGTCCCCCTTGACGAGCCCATTGGCCTGCCGGGGGATGCGTCGAACCGTTCACGTCGGCCTGACCGACGTCGCGTTATCAGCGAAAGGACCGGCGACGATATCCTCCGCGAGGAGGATTGCTTCTGCCATTGCGGCCGCGATTTTCTTCAGTCAAGGCGGCGGCGCGACCGCGTCTTCGATCGTGCTCACCGATCGTCGTCCGTCAGCCAGCGCTGCTTCGCTCGCTCGATCGCTTCGCGCACGGTATCCGGCGCGGTGCCGCCATAGCTGCGGCGGCTGCGGACCGAATGCTCCGGCGCCAGCACCTCAAAGACCGCGGCGCTGATGCGCGGATCGACCGAGCGCATGGCGTCGAGGTCGAGCGCCTGCAGGGTGCAGCCCTTGGCTTCGGCGAGCGCTACGATACGGGCGGTGACGTGATGGGCATCGCGGAAGGGCATGCCGACCTCCCGCACAAGCCAGTCGGCGAGGTCGGTCGCGGTCGGGAAACCGCGATCGAGGAAGGCGCGCATGTTCTCGGGCCGCACCGTCAGGTCGCGGACCATGCCGATGGTCGCGCCGACGCAGAGCTCGACGGTTTCGAGTGCATCGAACATCGGCTCCTTGTCCTCCTGCATGTCCTTCATGAAGGTCATCGGCAGGCCTTTCACCGTCATCAGTAGGGCGGTGAGCGAGCCGACGACGCGGCCCGTCTTGCCGCGCACCAGCTCGGCGGCATCGGGGTTGCGCTTCTGCGGCATAATCGAGGAGCCGGTAGTGAAGGCGTCCGACAGCGCAATGAAGCGGAAGCCGTCGCTGCACCAGAGCGTGATCTCCTCGGCGATGCGCGAGAGATGGACGGCCAGCATCGAGCAGCAGAACAGCAATTCGCAGATGTGGTCGCGCGAGCCGACCGAATCCATCGAGTTCTCGGTCGGCCGGGCGAAGCCGAGCTCAGCCGCCGTGAACTGCCGGTCGATCGGGAAGGCGGTTCCTGCCAGCGCGGCGGCGCCGAGCGGGGAGACGTTGGTGCGTTCGCGCGCGCCGGCTAGCCGCTCGCGATCACGGCCGAACATCTCGACATAGGCCATCAAATGGTGGCCGAAGGTCACGGGCTGAGCGACCTGCATGTGGGTAAAGCCGGGCATGATCGTCTCGGCATGCTCGCTCGCCCGCTCGATCAGCGCGCGCTGAAGCTCCTGGACCGCACCGTCGAGCCCGTCGATAGCGTCGCGCATCCAGAGACGGACATCGGTGACGGCCTGGTCGTTGCGGCTGCGCGCGGTGTGCAGGCGCCCGGCCGGCTCGCCGATGATCTCCTTGAGGCGTGCCTCCACATTCATGTGGATGTCCTCCAGGTCGATGCTGAATTTCAGCTCGCCGCGGTCGATCTCGCCGCGGATCTGGTCGAGCCCGGCCTGGATGCGCTCGTTGTCGGCGCTCGCGATGATGCCTTGGCGGGCCAGCATCGCGGCATGGGTTTTGGATGCGGCGATGTCCTGCCGGTAGAGCCGGTAGTCGAAGCCGATCGAGGGGTTGATCCGCCGCATCACCTCGGCCGGGGCGGAGGTGAAGCGCCCGCCCCACATCTTGTTGGCGCCGGGGGTCTGGTCGGACATGATGAGGCTCTCCGGGAGCAGCTGTGACGAGGCCATGCAGGGATAGCAATCGGAGATTGGACTGTAAATTCCAAAATTGACCTTGACGTCCAAATCACGCCCATCATACTCGCATGAGAGCTGCGGCCGGCCGGGCCGCCACGGGATGGGCAGCATGAAGATCGAAGAATTCAGCCTGGAGCGTATCCAGTCGCTCTACGAGAACACCGTGGAGTTCAACCTCTCGGATAGCGGCGTCCATCCCTATTCGCTCAACGAATTGCTCAGCGCCGAGCAGCGCGCGACGCTCATGGATGTCGAGCTCGGCTATGGCTGGACGAACGGCGCGGTCGAATTGCGCGAGGACATCGCCAAGCTCTACCGCAACCGCAGCTCCGACGAGGTGATCGTCACCAACGGTTCGGCCGAAGCCAATTTCCTGATGGTGATGTCGCTGATCGAGCCCGGCGACGAGATCATCGTCTTCGCGCCGAACTACCTGCAGATCTGGGGTTGGGCGCGTGCGATCGGCGCCACCGTGAAGGAAGTGAAGCTGCGCGAAGAGCTGGGCTGGACGCCCGATCTGGACGAGGTTCGAAAGGCGATCACGCCGCGCACCAAGCTGATGACGATCTGCAATCCTAACAATCCGACCGGCAGCCTGCTCTCGCGCGAGACGATGGACGCGCTCGTCGAGATCGCCCGGGCGCAGGGCTGCTACCTGCATGCCGACGAGGTCTACAAGGGCGCCGAGCTCGAGGTCGATGAGCCCCCGAGCTTCGCCGATCTCTACGAGAAGGCGATCATCACCAGCGGGCTCTCCAAGGCCATGGCGCTGCCGGGCCTGCGCATCGGCTGGCTGGTCGGGCCTGCCGCGGATATCTACACGGCCTGGCAGAACAAGGACTACACCTCGATCACGACCAGCGCGCTGAGCGAGCAGATCGCGCGTATCGTCGTCCAGCCGGCCAAGCGGGCCGAGATCCTGCAGCGGAGCAAGACCATCCTCCGGGAAAACCTCGCATTGCTCACGAGCTGGGTGAAGGCGAACGAGGAGTTCTTCTCCTTCGTGCCGCCCAAGGCGGGCGGCATGGCCTTCATCAAGTACAGCCACTCGATGAACTCGACGGAGCTGGTGCATCGACTGCGCGAGGAGCGCGGCATCATGCTGCTGCCGGGCGACGTCTACGGCCTCGACGGCTATATCCGCATCGGGATCGGCGCGCCGGGCGAGCATCTCTCGGCCGGGCTCGAGCGGCTCAGCGACTATCTCAAATCGCAGCCGCGCTGACGCGCCGGAGGGTCGAGCATGACGCCGGAACTCGCTCCCTACGTGCCGATCTGCGATGCGGTCGCGCTGCTGTTCCGGCCGCATGCGGAGGTTGTGCTGCACGATCTGGCATCGCAGAGCGTCGTCCATATCGCCGGGAACTTTTCGCAGCGCGTGCTGGGCGAGCCCTCGCTGCTCGACGAGATCGGCTTCGATCCCGACGAGACGACGATCGGCCCCTATGAGAAGGTGAACTGGGACGGGCGGCGGCTGAAATCGATCAGCGTCGTGCTCTCGGCCGGGGGCAAGGCTGCCGGCGTGCTCTGCATCAATGTCGACGTCTCGCATTTCCATGCGCTGATGCAGACACTCTCCGCCTTCGCGACCGTGCCGGCCGGCACCGAGAAGCCGCAGGCGCTGTTCAAGGAAGACTGGCACGAGCGCATCAACGAGTTCGTGCAGCAATGGACGCAGGCGCGGGGCTTGGCCGTGACCAATCTCAGCCGTGCCGAGAAGCGCGAGCTGGTCGCCGATCTCGCAGCCAACGGCGCCTTCGGCGGTCGCAATGCCGCCGCCTATATCTCGCGCATCCTCGGGCTCGCGCGCGCCACCGTCTACAACTACCTCAACCAGGCCAACGGATCGCCGGATGCTTGATCTGACGCGGGCCGAGATCGAGGCCGCCGTCGATCTCGACCGGGCCTTCGCCGCGCTGGAGGACGGGTTCAGGGCGGCTGCGGCGGGGCGCGTGCAGATGCCGCCGGTCGGCTATCTCGGCTTTCCCGCACATAACGGCGACTGCCATATCAAGTTCGGCCATATCGCTGATGATCCGATCTTCGTGGTCAAGATCGCGACCGGCTTCTACGATAATCCAGCCAAGGGCCTGCCGACCACGAGCGGCATGATGATCGCGCTCTCGGCCGAGACCGGCGCGGTCGTCGCCATCCTGCGCGACGAGGGCTGGCTGACCGATCTGAGGACGGGGCTGGCAGGCGCCATTGCGACCCGTGCCGGGATGCGGCGGGACGCACGGATGATCGGCGTTGTGGGCGCGGGCACGCAGGCGCGCTTCCAGATTCGCGCCGCCGCGCATCTGCTGCGGGAGCGCGAGCCGCGCTTCGCCGCCTGGGCGCGCTCGCCCGAGCGGCTCGAGGCATTGCGGCGCGATCTGGCAAAGGGTGGCATCGCCGTCGAGCCGGTGGACGATCTGGAGGCGTTGTGCGCGCAATCCGATGCGCTGATCACCACGACGCCGGCTGCGGGACCGGTTATCCGCGATGAGTGGATCGGGCCGGGGGTTCATATTACCGCGCTCGGGGCCGATGCGCCGGGCAAGCAGGAGCTGGAGACGGCGCTGGTCGCGCGCGCCGATATCCGGATCGCAGATTCGCTGGAACAGAGCCTCGACCATGGCGAGTTCGCTCCGGCTGCGGCCGGCGGGCTGATCGGCCGAAGCGATTGCGTCGAGCTTGGGGCCGTGCTGGCTGGACAAGCGCCCGCTCGCCGTTCCGATCGCGACATCACCATCGCCGACCTGACCGGGCTCGCGGTCCAGGACATCGCGATCGCGCGTGTGGTGCTGGACGGGATCACGCGCTGAACGGCCGTCTCCGCCATCATTCTCGGGCTTGACCCGAGAATCTCTGGAAAGTGAGGCGCAGGAGCCTCCTTCGGCAGGAGATGCTCGGGTCAAGCCCGAGCATGACGGCAGGCCGTTATCAGCCTTTGTGCCGGGCCAGAAAACGATCCAGCCGCACCAGACCCTTCTGCAGCGTTTCGGTCGGTACGCCGATCCCGATGCGGATGTGGCTCTCGATGCCGAACCAGCTTCCGGCGACGACGAAGACGCTCTCCTCCTCGCGCAGCTTCTGCGAGAAGTCCTCGGACGACATTTCCAGCGGATAGCGCAGGAAGGCCATGCCGCCGGCTTCCGGGCGACGCCAGGACCAGTCGTTGTGCCGCGCCATCCACTGGCCGACGAGATCGGCGTTGGTGCGCAGCAGATCGCGGCCGCGCGAGAGCAGGCGCCCGCGCGTTTCCGGGCGCATCACCTCCGCCGCGAGGATCTGGCTGAGGATGCCGCTGCCGATGGTGGTGTAGTCCTGCCGCTCGGCGGCTGCCGCGACGACGTCCGGCGATGCGACGATCCAGCCGAGCCGAAGGCCGGGGCAGGCGAAGGATTTCGACAGGCTGCTGGTGATGACGACCTTGGGGTAGCTGCCCCAGAGCGTTTCGGTCTCCGCGCCTTCGATTTCCCCTCCGCGATAGATCTCGTCGACGATCAGCCAGGCGTCGTTGCGCTTCGCGGCTTCGACGAGGGCCGCGCGGCTTGCGGCGGAAAGGACGCTGCCGGTCGGATTGGCGGGGTTGGTGACGGCGATGGCCTTGGCACCGGCCGCGACATCGACGAGGCGCGCGGGGTCGATCTGCCAATCGCTCTCGCCGGACAATTCCAGCCGGCGGATATCGAAGCCGAGCGCGCGGCCGAGGCCGTCGATCTGCATGAAGTTCGGAAGGGCGACGACCAACGCGTCGCCGGGCTCGAACAGCGCCATCAGGGCGATCATCGTCGCCTCCGACGAGCCATTCGTCACCAGCACGTTGGCGGCGGTGGCGCCCGGATACCAGGAGGCGATGTTGGCGCGCAGGTCCGGCCGGCCGTCGGTCCAGCCATAGCCGAGCGGCTGCCTGAGCAGGTCGCGCGCGGCCTCTTCGCCAAGGATATCCTCGATCGCCCAGGGGTGGACGCCGCTTTCGGTCAGGTTGATCTCGACGTCGTTCTCGAAGAGCGTCTGGTTCCGCTCCATCTGGAAAATGTCGAACTTCACGAAAGCCTCCGGCCGATGCGGCGTCGGTGCCCGTCGCATGAGCCGGGCGTCACTCGCGATCTGTGAAGCTCCCCGTCGGCAGGGTCAAGTCAATTTTGGACAATAAATCCAATTTGGACTGATTGTTCATGTGATCGCAAGGGCTGCCCATCAGCGATCGGCTCGCGCCACCACGGCCCGCAGCAGCACGTTGAGGCCGGGTTCCAGATCCTCGCGGGTGCTGAGTTCGTTGTTGTTGTGGGTGATGCCGTTCTTGCAGGGCGCGAAGATCATCGCGCTCGGCGTATGCCGGGCAAGGAAATAGGCGTCGTGCCCGGCCTGGCTGAGGATGTCGCGCGTGCGGTAGCCGAGAGCGAGCGATGTCTCGCGGACGAGGCCGATCATCTCCTCGGCGAAGACCTTGCCGCCCCAGCGCCAGGTGTCGAGAATCTCGATGCCGCAGGAGGCGCGGGCGGCGGCCTCATGGGCGGCGCGCAGCATGCGCTCGGCCATGACGGCAGCGGCCTCCGGGTCGGCATGGCGGACATCGCAGGTCACCTGCGCCCAGTCCGATATGATGCCCGGCTTGTTCGGCCAGGCGACGAGGCGCGCTGCCGTCGCCTTGCCGCCGCTGCCGGCGAACTCCCAGCCGAGATCGTCGACGGCGGTCAGCAGCCGCGCGCCCGCGGCCAGGGCGTTGCGGCGCTTTTCCATCGGCCAAGGGCCGGTATGGGCCGTCTCACCGCGGAACTCGACGATCGTCCCGGTGCTGGCGTAGCCGCCGGTGACGACGCCGACCTGGAAGCCCTCGCGGTCGAGGATCGGGCCCTGCTCGATATGAAACTCGAAATAGGCGTCGAGCGGCGGCGGGGCGGCCTGAGCCTCGCCGGCATAGCTTACGCGCTGAAGCTCCTCGCCCATCGACTTGCCGTCATCGTCGCGGCGCTCCTGCGCCCAGTCGAGCGTGTAGACGCCGGTGAAGACGCCGGAGCCGACCATCGGCGGCGAGAACCGGCCGCCTTCCTCATTGGTCCAGTTGACCAGTTCTAGCGGGCGGCGCGTGCGGTGGCCGATGGCATCCAGCGTGCGGATGACTTCGAGCCCACCAAGGACACCGGCGATGCCGTCGAAGCGGCCGCCATTCACCTGCGTGTCGAGATGGCTGCCCATCATCACCGGCGGCAGCGTGTCGTCCTGGCCGGCGCGGCGGGCGAAGATGTTGCCGATCGCGTCGATCCGGACGGTCAGGCCGGCCTCCCGGCACCAGGCGACGAACAGATCGCGTATCTCCTTGTCGGCATCGCCGAGCGCGAGGCGCGAGAGACCGCCGGGACGTCCGACGCCGATCTCGCCCGAGCGTTCGATCGTCGTCCAGAAGCGCTCGATATCGACGCGTGCAGAGGCGGGAAGGGGCATCGGGCTGGTCCTCGGATCGACTGGCTTGACGCGAAACTCTGGCCGGCGGAAGCCGCCGCAAGCAAGGGCCGGCGGCGCATCGCGGCAGTTGCCCAGGTCATGGCTGCAATTCCGCATGCCTTGCCGGGAACCTCGGGGACCCTATATCGGTTGCCCAGCCATGTTCGAATCGCCCATGCCTACGCCCAATTTCCGCTTTCCCGGTGTCCTGAATTCCCAGGAACTTCTCGTCGCAGAAGCCGTCCAGGCCAGAGCCTGGGCCACATTGGGGCATGATCAGAGGCTCGATACCGAGCTCGAGACCGAGGCGCGTGATCGCCTCGGGCGCATCATCCTGCAGTTGATGTCGAGCGGTTCCGGCTCGGTTTCCGATCTCGCTGCGGCCGCCGTCGCCGAATTCAAGGCGACCCGACCGGCGATCCGCGTCGATGTCGCCGCCCAGCACCGGCGCGGCTGAGAATTCTCCATAGCGCCTTGCGCGGCCGCCTTGTCGGACGGCCGCGCAGGATGAGTTGACGTCTCAGCGCACCGAGACATCCAAGCCGAAACACGTCTCACCCAGCGTTCTGATCGTGCCGGGATTGGCGCCGGCAATGGCCTTCGATTGGCCTTCGGCTCGGTGCGCGCTCCGCCGCGAAAGGCTCAATGCGCGGCCATGTCGAGCGGCGGCTCGACATCGTCGGTGATCGGGTTGGCGAAAGGGTTCCTGGCGCGGAAGGCCGCGAACTCGTCCTTCGCCGCCTTGAGCAGAGCGGGATCGCCCAGCACGTCCGAGGCGACGCCGGCCATGGCCTTGGCGGCGAGCGCGAGACCCTTATGCGCGGCAGGAGCGAGGCCCTGCGCCACGAGCTGCCAGGAATGGCCGGGCGTGCCGACGGCATAGCAGGCGGTGCGGCACTGCACGGTCGGGACGACCCAGCTCACCGTGCCGACATCGGTCGAGCCGACCGAGGTGTCGCTGCCGGCGCCGAGCGGGTAGATCTCGTCGCTCAGCGCCTCGCCGGCTTTCGGCTTCATGCCGAAGCGGGCATAGGCGGCGGCGATGTCCTCGGCGCTCAGCGTCTTCTGGAACTGCGCGGCGAAGGCATGGTCGGCGGCATCGAAGCCCGGGCCGCCCAGTGCCTGCAGGTTGGCGTGCATCGTCTGTTCGAGCGGACCGTTGCCAATGAGGTTGGCGTCGCCCGATAGCTGCTTGGCGACGACCGTGGTCTCGCTCATCAGGGCCGCTCCCTCGGCGATCTTCTTCACGCGAGCGACGAGGTCCCACATCTCGGCGAGCGTGGCAGCGCGGATCAACTGGCGGGTGGTCGCCCGGGCCTGGACCACGTTGGGCGCGATGCCGCCGCTGTCGATGATGGCGTAGTGCACGCGCGCCGTCGAAGGCATGTGCTCGCGCATGTAGTTGACGCCGATATGCATCAGCTCGACGGCGTCGAGCGCCGAGCGGCCGAGATGGGGCGCCGCGGCGGCATGCGAGGCGCGGCCGCTGAAGGTGAACTCGATCTCGACGCAGGCGAGCGAGAAGGGCCGGTTGACGCCGTTGAACGAGGCCGGGTGCCAGCACAGCGCGATGTCGACATCGTCGAACGCGCCGGCGCGGACCATGAAGCCCTTGGCCGAGCCGCCTTCTTCCGCCGGGCAGCCATAATAGCGCACGCGGCCCTTGATGCCGTTGGCTGCGAGATAGTCCTTCACCGCGGCGGCGGCGAGCAGCGATGCCGAGCCCAGCATGTTGTGGCCGCAGCCATGGCCGTTGCCGTTCTTCTCGACCGGGGCTTCGCTGGCGACGCCGGCTTCCTGGCTCAGCCCCGGCAACGCGTCGTATTCGCCCATGATCGCAATGACCGGACCGCCCTCGCCAGCCTCACCGATGACCGCGGTCGGAATGCCCGCGACACCGGTCGTGACGCGGAAGCCCTCGCTTTCCAGCATGGCACGATGCTCGGCGGCCGAGCGGACCTCCTGGTAGTTCAGCTCGGGCATGTGCCAGATGCGGTTGGAGAGCCCAAAATAGGCCGGGGCCTTGTCGTCGATCAGACGCCAGACGTCCTTGCTGTTGCTCATGGGAAGGCTCCTCCTGCATGGGCCGGTCTGCCCAAATTCGCGCCAGCTTCTGACACGGCGCGAGGGCGGGTCACAAGCGACGCCGCGACGGGCTTCCCTGCGTTTTCGGCAGGACCGGCGCCTCGTGGCTGCTGCGGCGCCGATCATAGGCGCGGCTTGGGCGTGCGGAAATTCCTATAAGTTCTTTATTTCCCCGCGACCGCCCCCGTCTCGAACGGCTATGGCCGCAGCGCGATATTCGCCCCGAACCGCCGATCCCATCGCAATGGCATCGGCGCTCGCCGCCGACGCTCGGTCGGCGGCCGCGATCTTCGGGGTTTTCTGATGATGGACACCATCGCACTCGCCATCGGGCTCGTCTTCTTCGGGCTCTCCTTCGCCTATGTCGCCGCCTGCGACGCGCTCTAGGGGAGGGTCGGATGCTTCTGGACCATGTCCTCGGCGGGGCAGTGGCGCTGTTCCTGCTCGCCTATCTCACCTACGCGCTGATCCGCCCCGAGCGGTTCTGACGGCAGTTGCCTCTCACAAATCGGAACCTCATCCATGACACTCAACGGATGGATCCAGATCCTGCTCTTCTGCGGGATCGTCGTTGCGCTCGCGCGGCCCATCGGCGGCTACATGACGCGCGTCTTCGCCGGCGAACGCACGCTGCTGTCGCCTGTCCTGAAGCCGGTCGAGCGGCTGCTCTACACCTCCGCGGGTACGCATGAGGACGAGGAGCAGCACTGGACCGGCTACGTCGCGGCGATGCTGCTGTTCAACCTGGCGGGCTTCCTCGTGCTCTACGCCATGCAGCGCGTGCAGGACGTCCTGCCGTTGAACCCGGCGGGGATCGGCGCGGTACCGGCGGACCTCGCCTTCAACACGGCCGCGAGCTTCGTCGCCAACACCAACTGGCAGAACTACGCCGGCGAAAGCGCGATGTCGTACTTCACCCAGATGGCTGGGCTCGCGGTGCAGAACTTCGTCTCGGCGGCGACTGGCATCGCGATCGCGGTCGCGGTGATCCGCGCCTTCGCGCGCCGCTCGACCCGGACCCTCGGCAATTTCTGGGCCGATCTCGTCCGCTCGACGCTCTATATCCTCCTGCCTCTGTGCATAATCGGAACGCTCGTCCTCGTCTGGCAGGGCGTGCCGCAGAACCTCAGCCCCTACACCGTGGCGACGACGCTCGAAGGCGCGCAGCAGACGATCGCGCAGGGGCCGGTCGCCTCTCAGATGATGATCAAGCATCTCGGCACCAATGGCGGCGGCTTCTTCAACGCCAATGCGGCGCATCCCTTCGAGAACCCGACCGCGTTCACCAACCTGATCCACATGGTCGCGATCTTCGCGATCGGCGCCGGCCTGACCAACGTCTTCGGCCGCATGGTCGGCAACGAGAAGCAGGGCTGGGCGATCTTCACCGTGATGGGCCTGCTCTTCGTCGCCGGCGTCGTCGTCTGCTACTGGGCCGAGGCCTCGGGCAACCCGCTCGTCCAGGCGCTCGGCCTCGACGGCGGCAACATGGAAGGCAAGGAGGCGCGCTTCGGCATCACGCTCTCGGCGCTGTTCGCAGTCGTCACGACCGCTGCCTCCTGCGGCGCCGTCAACGCGATGCATGACAGCCTGATGCCGCTCGGCGGGCTGATCCCGCTGATCAACATGATGCTCGGCGAGATCATCATCGGCGGCGTCGGCGCCGGCTTCTACGGCATCATCCTCTTCGTCGTCATCGCCGTCTTCGTCGCCGGGCTGATGGTCGGACGTACGCCGGAATACCTCGGCAAGAAGATCGAAGCGAAGGAGGTCAAGATGGCGATGCTCGCCGTGCTGTGCCTGCCGCTCGCGATGCTCGGTTTCACCGCCGTCGCCGTCGTGCTGCCGGACGCCGTCGCCTCGATCGCGAATCCCGGACCGCACGGCTTCTCCGAGGTGCTCTATGCCTACACCTCGGCAGCGGCCAACAACGGCTCGGCCTTCGGCGGGCTCACCGGCAACACGGTCTGGTACAACCTGACGATCGGCATCGCCATGCTGATGGGGCGCTTCCTCGTCATCATCCCGGCGCTGGCGCTGGCGGGCTCGATCGCGGCCAAGAAGACCGTGCCGGAATCGGCCGGAACCTTCCCGACCCATGGCCCGCTCTTCATCGGCCTGCTCATCGGCGTGATCGTCATCGTCGGCGGCCTGACCTTCTTCCCGGCGCTCGCGCTCGGCCCGATCGTCGAGCACCTGGCGATGCTCGCCGGCCAGAGCTTCTGAGGAACGGTCCATGCGCACCGACACCGGGCCACGCCCTTCCACCCTCATCTGCGGAGCGACGATCGCGGTTCTGCTGATCGCCATCGTCTTCCACACCCTCTCCCTTCTTCTCGCCGCGGTCTGACCCGTCTTGGGTCCCGCGCACGCCACGACGGAGCTTTCGTCATGAGCCATTCCAGATCCGGCAGCATCCTCGATGCCCGCATCCTCGTTCCGGCGCTCGGCGGCGCCTTCCTCAAGCTCGACCCGCGCAGCCTCGCCAAGAACCCGGTGATGTTCGTCGTCGCCGTCGTCTCGGCGCTGACCACGATCCTGCTCCTGCGCGACTGGCTCGCCGGAGCGGCCCATCTCGGCTTCTCCTTCCAGATCGTGCTCTGGCTCTGGTTCACGGTGCTGTTCGCCAATTTCGCCGAAGCCGTGGCCGAAGGGCGCGGCAAGGCGCAGGCGGATTCGCTGCGCCGGGCGCGTGCGGAAACGCAGGCCAAGCTGCTCAGCGGCAACGACCGCAGCAACTACAGGCTGGTGCCGGGACCGAGCCTCAAGCTCAACGATGTCGTGCTGGTCGAGGCTGGCGACATCATCCCCTCCGACGGCGAGGTGATCGAGGGTATCGCCTCGGTCAACGAGGCGGCGATCACGGGTGAGTCCGCCCCGGTCATCCGCGAATCCGGCGGCGACCGCTCGGCCGTGACCGGCGGCACGCAGGTGCTGTCCGACTGGATCCGCGTACGCATCACCGCGACGGCGGGTTCGACCTTCATCGACCGCATGATCGCGCTGGTCGAAGGCGCCGAGCGCCAGAAGACGCCGAACGAGATCGCGCTCAACATCCTGCTCGCGGGCATGACGCTGATCTTCGTGCTGGCCACCGCGACGATCCCGAGCTTCGCCAGCTATGCCGGCGGCGCCATTCCCGTAATCGTCCTCGTCGCGCTGTTCGTGACGCTGATCCCCACGACGATCGGCGCGCTGCTTTCCGCGATCGGCATCGCCGGTATGGACCGGCTGGTGCGCTTCAACGTGCTCGCCATGTCCGGCCGCGCCGTCGAGGCGGCTGGCGACGTCGATACGCTGCTGCTCGACAAGACCGGCACGATCACGCTCGGCAACCGCCAGGCGACCGCGTTCAAACCGGTTCGGGGCGTCAGCGAGCATGAGCTGGCCGATGCAGCCCAGCTCGCCTCGCTCGCCGACGAGACGCCGGAAGGGCGCTCGATCGTCGTGCTCGCCAAGGAAGCGCATGGCATCCGGGCGCGCGATCTCGTCGCGCTGCACGCCAGCTTCGTGCCCTTCACCGCGCAGAGCCGGATGAGCGGCGTCGACCATGACGGCTCCAGCATCCGCAAGGGCGCGGTCGATGCTGTCCTGAACCATGTCCGCGCCGCGGGCACCGGCGGCGATTCCGAGGCGGTGCGCGAGGTGCAGGCATTTGCGGAGGAGATCGCCAAGGCCGGCGGTACGCCGCTGGCGGTCGCTCGCGACGGCAGGCTGCTCGGCGTCATCCAGCTCAAGGATATCGTCAAGGGCGGCATTCGCGAGCGCTTCGCGGAACTGCGCCGCATGGGCATCCGCACGGTGATGATCACCGGCGACAATCCGATGACCGCCGCGGCCATCGCGGCCGAAGCCGGCGTCGACGATTTCCTCGCGCAGGCCACGCCCGAGAACAAACTCTCGCTGATCCGCGAGGAACAGGCCAAGGGCAAGCTCGTCGCGATGTGCGGCGACGGCACCAACGACGCGCCCGCGCTCGCCCAGGCCGATGTCGGCGTCGCCATGAACACCGGCACGGTGGCGGCGCGCGAGGCCGGCAACATGGTCGATCTCGACAGCGATCCGACGAAGCTCATCGAGATCGTCGAGATCGGCAAGCAGCTCCTGATGACGCGCGGCGCGCTGACGACCTTCTCGATCGCCAACGACATCGCGAAGTATTTCGCCATCATCCCGGCGATGTTCATCGCCTTCTATCCGCAGCTCGGCGCGCTCAACTTCATGCAGCTCGCCACGCCGCAGAGCGCGATCCTCTCCGCCATCATCTTCAACGCGCTGATCATCGTCGCCCTGATCCCGCTGGCGCTGCGCGGCGTGAAGTACCGGCCTGTCGGCGCTGGCGCGCTGCTCTCGCGCAACCTGCTCGTCTACGGCCTCGGCGGCATCATCGTGCCGTTCATCGGCATCAAGGCGATCGACATGGCCGTCACGGCCATCGGCCTGATCTGAAGGATTCCAGCCATGCTGAAGCATATCCGCCCCGCGATCGTGATGATCGTTACACTCACCGCCATCACCGGTCTCGCCTATCCGCTGGCGATGACCGGGCTCGCCCAGGCGCTGTTCCCACGCCAGGCCGCAGGCAGCCTGATCGAGAAGGACGGCAAGGTGATCGGCTCCGAGCTGATCGGCCAGTCCTTCGCTGATGCACGTTATTTCCACGGCCGGCCCTCGGCAGCTGGTGACGGCTATAACGCCACGAGCTCCGGCGGCTCCAATCTCGGCCCGACCAATCCGAAGCTGACCGAACGCATCAAGGGCGATGTCGCGACGCTGAAGGAGGAGAACCCGAAAGCCGCCGTGCCGATGGATTTGGTGACGACATCGGCCAGCGGGCTCGATCCGCATGTCTCGCCGGAGGCGGCTTACTTCCAGGTGCCGCGTGTCGCCAAGGCGCGGGGGGTCGGCGAGGCCGATCTGCGCAGCCTCGTCGCGGCCCATGTCGAGGGGCGGCAGTTCGGCATCCTGGGCGAGCCGGTGGTCAACGTGCTGAAGCTCAATCTCGCTCTCGATGCGGGCACGGCGAAATAACGCTAAGGAAGAGCGCGGTGGCCGGAGCGATCCTGCCGCCGCGCCTTTTGAGGATTTTTGTCTACCCATGCCGGACGAGCTTCGTACCGAGCCGCCAAGGCCTTCGCCGGATGCGCTGCTGGAGCAGGTCCGCGGCGGGATGCGTGGCCGGCTGAAGATCTTCCTCGGTGCCGCGCCCGGCGTCGGCAAGACCTACGAGATGCTGTTGGCCGGCCGGGCCCGTCGCGCCGAGGGCGTCGACGTCATCATCGGCATCGTCGAGACGCATGGCCGGCACGAGACGCAGGCGCTGATCGAGGGTTATGAGGTGGTGCCGCGGGTCGAGGTCGCCTATCGCGGCCAGAGCGTCGAGGAGATGGACCTCGATGCGGTTCTGGCGCGGCGGCCGGCGCTCGTCCTCGTCGACGAACTGGCTCACACCAACGCGCCGGGCAGCCGCCATCCGAAACGCTATCTCGACGTTCTCGAGCTGATCGAGCGCGGCATCGACGTCTACACCACGCTCAACATCCAGCATGTCGAGAGCCTCAACGACGTCGTCGCGCAGATCACCCGCATCCGCGTGCGGGAAACCGTGCCGGATTCCATCATCGACCGGGCCGATGCGATCGAGATCATCGACCTCACGCCTGAGGACCTGATCAAGCGGCTCGACGAGGGCAAGGTCTATCTGCCGGAGACCGCCAAGCGCGCCGTCTCCAATTATTTCTCGCCGGGCAACCTGACGGCGCTGCGCGAGCTGGCGCTGCGGCGCACGGCGCAGCGGGTCGACGACCAGCTGCTCAGCCATATGCAGGCGCATGCGATTCCGGGACCATGGGCGGCGGGCGACCGGCTGATCGTCTGCATCGACGGCAGCACGCGGGCCGCTTCGCTGGTGCGCCATGCCCGGCGGCTCGCCGAGAAGCTGAAGGCATCCTGGACCGCGCTGCATATCGAGGCGCCCGGCCGCGCCGGACCCTCGGAAGCCGAGAAGGACAGGCTCTCCGCTGCGATGCGGCTCACGGAGCAGCTTGGCGGCGAGGCGGTGATCCTGCCGGGGGAGACCGTCGTTGACGAGGTGCTGCGCTATGCCACCTCCAAGAATGTCAGCCATATCGTCATCGGCTCGCCGGGCGTCTCGCGCTGGCGGGAGGTCCTGTTCGACTCGGTCGCGCAGGCGCTGATCCGTGGCGCCGGCGACATCAGCGTCCACGTGATTCCGGGGCAGGAGGCGGGTGCCGAGGAAGTCCGGATCGCCAAATCCGCGGGCCAGCGCCGGATCGAGCCGGGGCCGTATCTCGCGGGCATCGTCTTCGTCGCGGCGGCCGCCGGCCTCGGCACATTGCTCAACCTGTTTCTCGACGTTCGCAATATCGCGCTCGTCTTCCTGATGGCGGTGCTGACCTCGGCGGTGACGGCGGGGTTGTGGCCGGCGCTGTTCACCTCGGTGATCGGTGCGCTGGCCTTCAATTTCTTCTTCCTGCCGCCGCTCTACACCCTCAACATCAGCGACCCCGAAAGCGTGCTCGCCTTCGCCTTCTTCCTGGTGGTCGCCCTGATCGCGAGCAATCTCACCGCCCGTGTCCAGCGCCAGGCGGCGGCGGCACGCCAGCGGGCGCGGACGACCGAAGACCTCTACCTGTTCTCGCGCAAGCTCGCCGGGACCGGTACGCTCGACGACGTGCTCTGGGCGAGCGCCTACCAGATCGCGGCGATGCTGCGCGTGCGCGTGGTCATCCTGCTGCCGGAAGCCAACAGCATCGCGGTCAGGGCCGGCTATCCGCCCGACGACAGCCTGGTCGATGCCGACATCGCCGCCGCCCACTGGGCCTGGGAGCATGATCGCCCGGCCGGGCGCGGCGCCGATACGCTGCCCGGCGCAAAACGGCTCTATCTGCCGCTGCGAACCGGGCGGGGCGCCATCGGCGTGATCGGGCTCGACAGCGACAAGCCAGGCGCGCTGCTGACGACCGAGCAGCAGCGCCTGTTCGACGCGCTGGCCGATCAGGCGGCGATCGCGATCGAGCGGGTGCAGCTCGCTGCCGACGTCGACAAGGCGAAGCTCGCTGCCGAGGCGGACCGCTTGCGCTCGGCGCTGCTGACCTCGATCTCTCATGATCTCAAGACACCGCTCGCCGGGATCATGGGCGCAGCCGGCACGCTGCGCGACTACGGCAAGGCCATTCCCGAAGGAGACCGCTCCGAGCTGCTGGGCACGGTGGTCGAGGAGGCCGAGCGACTCAACCGCTTCATCGCCAACCTGCTCGACATGACGCGGATCGAGGCCGGCGCGATGGAGCCGAATTATGCCCTGCTCGATGTCGGTGACGTCGTCGGCGCGGCGCTGCGGCGCGCCGGCAAGATTACGCGCGGGCACAGCATCGACCTGTCCCTGGCGCCGAACCTGCCGATGCTGCGGCTCGACCCCGTGCTGTTCGACCAGGTCCTGTTCAATCTGATCGACAACGCGGCCAAATACGCGCCGGACGGCACGACGATCGGGGTCCGCGCCCGCTCGGAAGGCGAGGTGGTGGTGCTGGATATTCTCGATGAAGGGCCGGGCCTCCCGCCGGCCGATCTCGAACGGATCTTCGACAGCTTCTACCGCGTCGGCAAGGGCGATCAGGTCCGCGCCGGCACCGGGCTTGGCCTCGCGATCTGCCGCGGCTTCGTCGAGGCGATGGGCGGGACGATCACCGCGGCCAACCGCAGGGACCGGCAGGGCGCGGTGTTCACGATCCGCATGCCGATCCCACCCGAGGCTCACCAAATGAAGGTATTGCCATGACCACGATGGCCGTCCGGGTGCTCGTCGTCGACGACGAGCCGCCGATCCGCAAGCTGCTGCGCGTCGGGCTGGGGACCGAGGGCTATACGATCAGCGAGGCCGTCAACGCGAAGGACGCGATCGCACGGATCAATGCCGAGGCGCCCGATCTGGTTCTGCTCGATCTCGGCCTGCCGGACATGACCGGCCAGGAACTCCTGCGCCTCTGGCGCGGCGAGGGACGAACGCTGCCCGTCGTCATCCTGTCGAGCCGCACCGACGAGGCCGGCATCGTCCAGGCGCTGGAAGCCGGGGCCGACGATTACGTTACCAAGCCCTTCGGTATGCGCGAGCTGGCGGCGCGGCTGCGCGTGGCATTGCGCCACAAGCTGCACCAGCAGGGCGAGAAGCCGATCTTCCGCACGGGCGAGCTCTCGGTCGATCTGGTGCGCCGGATCGTGCAGGTCGGCGGTGCCGAGGTGAAGCTCTCGCCCAAGGAATACGACATCCTGCGGGCGCTGGTGCAGCATGCCGGCAAGGTCCTGACCCATCGGCATCTGCTGAAGGAGGTCTGGGGTGGCAACGAGGACGTGCAGTATCTGCGTGTCTATATCCGGCAGCTGCGCCAGAAGATCGAGCCGGTTCCCGAGCAGCCGCACTACATCACGACCGAGCCAGGCGTCGGCTACCGATTGCGCGAGAGCGACTGACGGCGATGAAGATGTCCGATCTGATCACGCCCGGTGCCATCCTGACCGGGCTCAAGGTGTCGTCGAAGGAGCAATGCCTGGATCGCCTCTCGCAGCATGCGGCCGGGCTCATCGGCACGGCGAGCGAGGTCATCGGCTCCGCCCTGAAGCGCCGGGAAGCCCTGGGTTCGACCGGAATCGGTGGCGGCATCGCCATGCCTCATGCTCCCGTCGCCGGCCTGTCCGCGCCGATCGGCCTGCTCGCCTGCCTGGCCAAGCCAGTGGATTTCGAAGCGGTCGATGGCGAACCGGTCGATATCGTCTGCCTGATCCTCACGCCCGATGCCGCGCAGGGGCAGCATCTCAATGCGCTGGCCTGCGTCGCCCGGCGCCTCCAACGTCCGGAGGTGCGCGATGCGATCCGCCGCGCCCGCCAGCCGCAGGGCGTCCATGCCGTGCTCTGCGAAGCCTAGAGGCAGGGGGCGTGGGCGCGGCGCAGAAGCTCCGCGCGCCGTATTCGTTGCAGATATATTCCACATTCAATTCGTTAAAATGTAAAACTTGCTTGGATGTCGAGAGATAGACGTCGCTTTATTGAAGGCGGTGCGCGATTTCGCCTTCCTCTCTCGAAGAGTTTCTGCAATACCGCTGCCGACATCTTCAGCCGAACGTACCGACATGCATCGCCATCATCTTCAGACCGTCTCGTTTGCCGCCGCCCTCGTGATCGGCTCCCTCGCCGCTGCGCCCGTGCTGAGGGCCCAGGAGGAGCCTGCTCCCCAGGCAGCCCCTGCCGCGCCGCAGCGTCCCGCCGCCCCGCGTCCGGCCCCCAAGCCGCCGGCGAAGCCGGCCCAGCCGGTCGCGCAGGCTCAGCCGTCCGCTCCGGCCATCAGCCAGCCTGCCACACAGGCCGCGACGCTGCCGAACGGTGCCACCGCGATCAACGAGACCTTTGGCGACTGGACGGTCGATTGCCGGATTGCCAATGGCCAGCGCCTCTGCGTCCTGCTGCAATCGCAGGGCAACAGCCAGACCGGGCAGCGCGTCTTCGCCATCGAGCTGCGCACACCGAAGGACGGACGGGCCGAGGGTACGATCCTGTTTCCGTTCGGTATGAAGCTCGAGAGCGGCGCGGTGCTGCGGCTCGACGACAAGGATCTCGGGCAGGGCCTGCGCTTCTCGACCTGCATGGCACAGGGCTGCCTGCTGCCGATCTCCTTCCCGACGGTTGCGACGGACGCGATGAAGTCCGGCAAGATGCTGACGGTGGCGGCGCTCAACCTGGGAAACAACGAGCCGGTTTCCTTCAACGTCACGCTGACCGGCTTCGCCGCGGCGCTCGACCGCATCGCGCAGATCGACAAGTAGCCGGCATTCGGGGCCGCCGGCCGGGCACTCGTTTTGGTGATTTCCGGCGGTTCCCCGGGCTATCGTGGTGGAAGCCGCCAAAGAAGGCTGGCTCCACACTGAAATTTGGTTCGTCCTGCCAGAGCTTCCGTGCATGATCGGCTGCACTGGGGAGTTCGGGCCAAAACAATGACAACCAACGATCCGCGCCTGCCGTTTCTTGCCGAGTTGGAGAAGAAGATTCTCTGGCTGGCGTCGTGGACGATCCATAACGCCAATCATATCCGCGCGAGCGACGATGGCATGAAGGTCGGCGGCCATCAGGCCTCCTCGGCCTCTCTCGCCACCATCATGACCGCTCTCTACATGGCCGCGTTGAAGCCGCAGGACCGGGTGGCGGTGAAGCCGCATGCCTCGCCGATCTTCCACGCCATCAATTACCTGATGGGCCTGCAGACGCGCGAGAAGCTCGAGAATTTCCGCGGCTACAAGGGCGCGCAGAGCTATCCCTCCCGCACCAAGGACATCGACGACGTCGATTTTTCGACGGGGTCAGTGGGCCTTGGCGTCGCGCAGACGCTGTTCTCCTCCCTAACGCAGGACTATGTGAAGGCGCATGGCTGGGCGAAGGATCGGCCCGAAGGCCGCATGGTCTCGCTGATCGGCGATGCCGAGCTCGACGAGGGCAACATCTTCGAAGCCCTGATGGAGGGCTGGAAGCACGGCCTGCGCAATACCTGGTGGATCATCGACTATAACCGCCAGTCGCTCGATGCCGTCATCCGCGAGGGGCTCTATGACCGCTTCGAGACGATGTTCCGCAATTTCGGCTGGGATGTCGTGACGCTGAAATACGGCTCGCTGCAGCAGGCGGCGTTCAAGGAGAAGGGCGGCGACCGGCTGAAGGCCTGGATCGATTCCTGCCCGAACCAGCTCTATTCGGCACTGACCTTCCAGGGTGGCGCAGCCTGGCGCAAGCGCCTGATGGACGATCTCGGCGACCAGGGCCCGGTGACCAAGCTGATCGAGAAGCGTTCCGACGCCGAGCTTTCCAAGCTGATGTGCAATCTCGGCGGCCACGACCTGCCGTCGATCCTCGAGGCCTTCGAGGGCATCGACCATGACCGGCCGGTCTGCTTCCTCGCCTATACCGTGAAGGGCTTCGGCCTGCCGCTGGCCGGGCATAAGGACAACCATGCCGGGCTGATGACCAAGGAGCAGCTCGACGGCTTCCGCAAGGCGAACGGCGTTCGCCCCGGCCATGAATGGGATCTGTTCGAGGGGCTGGGGATGCCCGAAAGCGAGGTCCGGGCCTTCCTCGACAAGGTGCCGTTCTTCTCGCAGGGCCGCCGGCGCCTCTCCGCCGCCAAGCTGCCGGTCCCGGCGACGCTGCCGTCCGGCATCCAGGCGACGATGTCCACACAGATGGGCTTCGGCAAGGTGCTCGACGAACTCGCCAAGGCGGGCGGGCCGCTGGCCGACCGCATCGTCACGACGGCGCCGGACGTCACCGTCTCGACCAATCTCGGGCCGTGGGTGAACCGGCGCGGGCTCTTTGCCAAGGCGTCGATGGCCGACACCTTCAAGGACGAGCGCATTCCCTCTATGCAGAAATGGGAATTCTCGCCGCAGGGGCAGCATGTCGAGCTCGGCATCGCCGAGATGAACCTGTTCATCAACCTCTCGGCGCTCGGCCTCTCGCATTCGATCTTCGGGGAGCGGCTGATCCCGATCGGCACACTCTACGATCCCTTCATCTCGCGTGGGCTCGATGCGCTGAACTATGCCTGCTACCAGGACGCGCGCTTCATGGTCGTTGCGACCCCGTCCGGCGTGACGCTGGCGCCGGAGGGCGGCGCGCACCAGTCGATCGCGACGCCGCTGATCGGCATGAGCCAGGACGGGCTCTGCGCCTTCGAGCCGGCCTTCGTCGACGAGCTCGCGGTGATGATGCGCTGGTCCTTCGACTACATGCAGCGCGACGGCGAGGGCGATCCGGACGAGCGGACCTGGCTGCGCGACGAGACCGGCGGTTCGGTCTATCTGCGTCTTTCGACCCGACAGGTCGAGCAGCCGCAGCGCAAGATGACGCCGGAGCTGGAGCTCGATATCATCGACGGCGCCTATTGGCTGAGGAAGCCGGGGCCGAACGCCTCGGTCGTCGTCGCCTATACGGGTGCCGTCGCGGCGGAGGCGATCGAGGCCGTCGGGCTGCTCAGCGAGGACCGGCGCGATGTCGGGCTGCTCGCCATCACCTCGGCAGACCGGCTCAATGCCGGCTGGCAGGCGGCGGAACGGGCGCGCCAGCGCGGCAACGCTGCGGCGACGAGCCATATCGAGCGGCTGCTCGGCGAATTGTCACGCGATTGCGGCATCGTCTCGGTGCTGGACGGGCATCCGGCGACCCTGGCCTGGCTCGGCAGCGTCCATGGCCACAGGCAGAAGGCGCTCGGCGTCGAGCATTTCGGCCAGACCGGCACGGTTGCCGATCTCTACCGGCATTTCGGCATCGACGCGAATGCGATCGTCCATGCCGCGAACGCGGCCGCGCCGGGGCGGCCGGTGCGTTATCTCAAGGCGTTGCCCTGAACGACATGCGTCATCCCGTGCGCGCCGCAGCACGCACGTGATGACGCTGGCTCAGAAGCGCGGTGTCGCGAAGGTATTGGCGAACGGGTTGACGCCGGCGCCGATGCGGCCGGGCAGAGTGCCTTCGCCATAGAGCTCGCCGGTGCTGGCATAAACCGGCGAGGCATAGCTGTGCTGGTTGGCGTAGCGGTTCAGCGAGCCGACGGGAACGACGTTGCCGGCGTCGAAGTAGCTGCGCTTCTGGATGGTGACGCGCAGGGGACCGCGCCGGCTCTGGGCCTCGGCGATGGTGGTCATGACGGTCGATGCCGCCAGAGCGATGGTGAGGGCAGTGGCAACACGCTTGAACGGCGTCATGGCGGCGATCTCCGGGAGTGGATGCACCCACTCGATGTAAGCATCCTTAATCCGGCGCAAAGAGTAGCGCGCTGTCGTTAACAACTTTGTTAGCGCCGATGAGTTTCGCGGAGCGTCAGGGCTGGCGTCGAGCCGGTTTGTCGCGATTCCTGCGGATCTCGCTGGCGGGGCGCGCGGGATCGGCGCTGGCGGTCTTCATCCGCAGGGCCGGCAGGTTGCCATCGACGTCGAGCCAGGAGGTTTTCGGGCCACTGGCCGAGAGGCGTGGCGGGGCGCAACCCGGCTGGCGCTTGAGCTCGCTGCTGGCAAAGACGGCGCGCAACTCCTGATCGGCCCCGGCATTGGCAAGATCGAGCCGGTCGATGAGGCAGGTCAGCTGCCGGCGATCGCTCGGCTTGGACGCGGCGCACCACCAGCCGCTCATCGCGAAGGTCGCTTCGCCCGGCGGCGTGCGGAAGGCGACGCAGGAGCGGCTTTCCGCGCCTTCGCCCAGGACGACATCGGCTGTTTCCAATGGGCCGAACCGGGTCTCGGTCGGGATGGGAGCGCTGCTGCGTTCGATGGCGTGTCCACGCTGAGCGGTGTCATGCACCAGCGCAACCATGAAGGAGCGGCTGCCGGCGGCGGCGCCCTCTCCGGTGGCGAGGCGCAGAACGAGATGCGCTTTCGGCTCGGCAAAGCTGCCGAAGCTCAGAAGATCCTCACGCCGGCTGCCGTCCTGGCTGCGTCGGGTTTCGAGAGACGGGGCTTCCCGGCCGAGTTCTGAAGCCTCCAGGCTGAACATCGCCATGGGGCGGGGGATCGCGACCCAATCCTCCGCAGTGGCAGATTGGCGTGGCCGGCGTGGGGTTGCTGCACCCTGAGCCATGGGATTTGCGGAAGGAAGGGCAAGGCTGGCGAGCCTCGGCTGATCTTCGTCCTTGGCCGAAAGGCCGGTGACCAGGATGGCTGTCATGCCGATGCCGCCCAGCGCTGCCGCGCAGCGCCAGGCGAGCGCTCCCGTCAGGCCGAGTCCGCGGCGTGGCAGGAGATGACGGCCGAGCCGCAGGGTCCAGCGGAAGCTGGCTTCGATGCGGTCGGCACAGCTGATGAGGAGCGGTACGGCGTCGATCCCGGCGATGCGCGCCGTGATGTTGCGGCCGATGGCAAGGGCACGGGCGAGCCACGGCCTGAGCCGATCGAGCCCTGCCTGCAACCTCGACACCACATCGACCCAATGCAAACGCGAACCACCATTCCCATGCCGCGTCACGGCGGCTCGCCCTTCGTTCGGGGCGCAGGCTGGCCGCGAAGAGTCGCCGGGCGGTTACCGGCCGATGCCGATCGGTCGGCAGCATGAACGTTCGGTCAACGAGCAGGGTTAATGGCCGGCGCTTGCCGGATCGTCAGGGGGAGATTGACTTTTTCGCGCGGCGGGTGTTCTGACAGGGCCGTGGTGCAGCGATGCGCCGCGAGCGAAGTTTTCAGCCCTTCGGGATTGGCTCTGTGACTGTCCGTCAGACGACGAAACTCACGACCAAAACGACGACCGGGAAAGCCGGTACGTCGCGCTGACGCTTCGCCTCGGTTCCGGGTCCATCTCCCCCCGGCGGGGGCAGATTGCCGAACCCGCCCGAGGACTGGGCGGGGCGGCCCCAAAGGGAGACCCGAACCGCTTTCATCCGCAAAGGATAACATCATGAGCTTCAAGGTCGCAGTGGTCGGTGCAACCGGCAATGTGGGCCGCGAGATGCTGGACATTCTCGCAGAGCGCGCCTTCCCGGTCGGCGAGGTCGTGGCGCTGGCATCGTCCCGTTCGATCGGCACCGAGGTTTCCTTCGGCGACAGGACGCTGAAGTGCAAGGCGCTCGAGCATTACGATTTCTCCGACACCGATATCTGCCTGATGTCGGCCGGCGGCGAGGTGTCAAAGGTCTGGTCGCCGAAGATCGGCGCGCAGGGCGCCGTCGTCATCGACAATTCCTCGGCCTGGCGCACGCATCCCGACGTGCCGCTGATCGTGCCGGAGGTGAACGCCGYGGCGGCTGCCGGCTTCACCAAGATGAACATCATCGCCAACCCCAACTGCTCGACCGCGCAGCTCGTCGTGGCGCTGAAGCCGCTGCATGATCGCTTCGGCGTCAAGCGCGTCGTGGTGTCGACCTATCAGTCGGTCTCCGGCGCCGGCAAGGAAGGCATGGACGAGCTCTTCAACCAGACCCGCGCCGTGTTCTCGGCCGGCGAAGTCGAGACCAAGAAGTTCCCCAAGCGCATCTCCTTCAATCTCATTCCTCAGATCGACGTCTTCATGGAGGACGGCTTCACCAAGGAAGAGTGGAAGATGATGGTCGAGACCAAGAAGATCCTCGACCCGAAGATCAAGCTGACCGCGACCTGCGTGCGCGTGCCGGTCTTCATCGGCCATTCCGAGTCGGTCAACATCGAATGCGAGAAGCCGATCACCGCCGACGAGGCGCGCGAAGTGCTGCGCACGGCGCCGGGTATCCTCGTGATCGACAAGCATGAGCCGGGTGGCTACATCACCCCGCACGAGGCGGCCGGCGAGGACGCGACCTACATCTCGCGCATCCGCGAGGACTCGACGGTCGAGAACGGGCTCGCCTTCTGGTGCGTCTCCGACAATCTGCGCAAGGGTGCGGCACTCAACGCGATCCAGATCGCCGAGGTACTGGTCAACCGCAAGCTGATCCAGCCGCGCAAGCAGGCGGCCTGAACGGGCTAGACCGGCATTTGAGGAAGGCGGGCTTCGTGCCCGCCTTTTCTTTTTGAGGCATCCGGGCCGAGAGGCCCTCCGGTGCATGGAGAACCTGCCTTCTTTGCGCAGCGGGATGCCGATCAAAACGATTAGGCTGCGTCGTAATCATAAAAATCCCGCCAAGACATTGCCGCAGCCCTTCTCTCCCGGACCCGAGCCTGTGCCTGCCACACCCGCTGCCTCGCTCCGGCGCGACAACGGCCTGCTCGGCATCGGCATCATGCTGCTCGCCACGATCTTCCTGTCGGCGGGCGATGCGGCGTCGAAATACCTCGCCGCGAGCGTGCCGGCGCTGCACATCGTCTGGCTGCGCTACATCACTTCTGCTTTCTTCCTGCTGATCATCATCGCCTGGCAGGGCCGCTCCGTTTCGCTGCGGACTCAGCGCCCGGGCATGCATCTGCTGCGCGGCGTCGGCATCATCGGTTCGTCGATCCTGTTCGTCTCGTCGCTGAAGTTCCTGCCGATCGCCGATGCGACGGCGACGAGCTTCGTCGCGCCGCTGTTCGTCACCGCGCTGTCGATCCCGCTGCTCGGCGAAAAGGTGGGCTGGCGGCGCTGGCTCGCGACCCTCATCGGCTTGATCGGGGTGCTGATCGTGGTGAGGCCGGGCGGGGCGGGGTTCCAGCCGGCGTCGCTGCTGCCGGTCTGCTCGTCGCTGAGCTGGGCGTTCTCGCTCATCATCACCCGGCTGATGAGCGGCACCGAGAGCCCGATCGCGACGGTGACCTATTCGACGGTCTTCGGCGCGCTGCTGATGACGCTGCTGCTGCCGTTGCACTGGGTCACGCCGACCTGGGAGATCGCACTGGTCGGCCTGTTCATCGGCGCGGTCTCGACGGCGGGGCACTGGTTGGTGATCATCGCCTTCCGCTTCGCCGGCGCGTCGCTGCTGGCGCCGTTCTCCTACATCCAGCTATTCTGGGCGGCGCTGTTCGGCTTCTTCCTGTTCGCGACGCTGCCGGATGTCTGGACCTTCGTCGGCGCCGTGATCATCGCGGGATCCGGCCTCTATACGGCTCATCGCGAGCGCATCCGGGCAAAGCAGGTCGCCGCTTGAAGCCCGTTTGGCGTCAGCCCTGCGGCTTGGTGGCGTAGCGCGCCATGAACATCTCGATCGCCGAGGCGACGACGCGCCGGATCTCCTCGTCGCTCGGCGGAGTGCGGACCGCGTTGAACAGGCGTGGGCGCGTCAGCGTGGCCTGGCAGAGATCGAGGAACTGGACGGCTGCGAGATAGGTGTCGTCGATCGCGAGCTTGCCCTCGGCGACCATGCGGTCGAGATAGCGTGCGATGAGCCGGGAGCCGAGCATCGGCCCGTTCTCGTAAAATTCCCGGCCGAGATCGGGCATGCGTTCGGCGACGCCGATGACGACGCGATGCGCGCTGACCGCCAGCTCGGCATTGATCATGCGCACGATGCACCGGCCGAAATTGCCCAGCGCGCGCACCGGATCGGAATCCTCGTTCAGGGCCTCGATCGCGCCGCGCTTCTGCGCCTCGCGCTCGCGCTGGATCAGCGCGACGAAGAGATGCTCCTTGTCCTGGAAGTAGACATAGAGCGTGCCCTTCGAAACATTGGCCGCCGCGGCGATGTCGTTCATGCTGGCGGCGTCGAAGCCGCGCGAGGTGAAGATCTGCAACGCGCCGTCGAGAATCTGGCGGTGCTTGTCCGGATCGGCGCCCGCAATCCGGCGATTGCGCGGGCCCGTCTTCACCGTGGGTTCAGAGGTTTCTGACATCACTTCCTGGCCCGCCCTGCGGACACTGCATGGCAACTGCGAAAAAAGAATCGAACCAACCGGTTCGATTTGACTTGATATGCATTATCGCCCGCGCTATTTCAAGCGCAATCGAACCAGGTGGTTCGAATTGACATGCAGGACGCACGATGTCTGCTGAAACCGCATCAGAACTGCGCCGCGACCGGCTGAAGCTGGTCGACGCCAAGGCCGAAACCGCCCAGCCAGCCGACCCTGCCACCGCCCGCGAGGCACGCGAGCCGCAGGCCAAGGACGCCCCGCCTGCCGCGGAGGCCGCCGATAACAAGGCCAAGAAGAGCCCGCTGAAGCGCGGCCTCCTGACCGTGGCAGCGGTCGCAGCTCTCGGCGCCGGCCTGTGGTACGGCATCGATTGGTGGCGCAATGGCCGCTTCATCATCTCGACCGACGACGCCTATGTCGGCGCCGAGATGGCGACGGTGTCGGCCAAGCTCGCGGCGAACATCGCGACCGTCTCGGTCGTGCAGAACCAGCAGGTCAAGGCCGGCCAGCCTCTCGCCGCGCTCGACGATGGCGACTGGCGCATCGCGCTCGAAAGCGCCCGCGCCAAGACCGCGACGGCGCAGGCGACGCTCGCGCGCATCGACAGCCAGATCGAAGCCGGGCGCGCGGCGCTGGTGCAGGCGCAGGCGCAGCAGAATTCCACCGAGGCGGCGGTGACCCGCACGGCCGCCGATTTCGAGCGCGCCAACAGCCTCGCCGCCAAGTCCTATGGCTCGCAGGCCACCCTCGACGCCGCGACAGCCGGGCGCGACCAGGCGATCGCGTCGCTGGCGAGCGCGAAGGCCGGCGTCATGCAGGCGCAGGCCAACATCAAGGTGCTGGAGGCGCAGCGCGTCGAAGCGGCCCGCCAGATCGACGAACTCAAGGTCGCCGAGCAGAAGGCGGAGCGCGACCTCTCCTTCACCAAGATCGCCGCGCCGATCGACGGTGTCGTCGCCAACACCAATCTCCAGCTCGGCGACCTCGTCAGCGCCGGCAAGCGGCTGATGTCGATCGTGCCGCTCGACCAGATTTATGTCGACGCGAACTTCAAGGAGACGCAGGTCGGGCCGCTAAAGGTCGGCGACAAGGCGAGCATCACGATCGATGCCCTGCCGGGGCAGGTCTTCCACGGCACGGTCAGCGGCATCGCCGGCGGCACCGGCTCGGTCTTCACGCTGCTGCCACCCGACAACGCGACCGGCAACTTCACCAAGATCGTGCAGCGCGTGCCGGTGCGTATCGCGCTCGACAAGGAATCGACCGGCAAGCATGTGCTGCGGCCGGGCATGTCGGTCGTGGTGTCGATCGATCCGCGCCCCGCCAGCCAGCGCTGAGCCCATCCCCAGGAGGCCGTCATGGCCACCGCGACCATGAACGCGCCGGCGGGAGCGCCGCCGGCCCCGGACGCCATCCCGATGCGCCGCATCTTCGCCTTCCTGGCGATGGTGTTCGGCATGTTCATGGCGATCCTCGACATTCAGATCGTCTCGGCTTCGCTGGCTGAGATCCAGGCCGGCCTGTCGGCCTCTGCCGACGAGATCGCCTGGGTGCAGACGGCCTATCTGATCGCGGAAGTGATCATGATTCCGCTCTCCGGCTATCTCAGCCGGGCGCTGTCGACGCGCGTCTTCTTCTCGATCGCCGCTGCGGGCTTCACCATCTCCAGCGTGCTCTGCGCGCAGTCGACCTCGATCAACGAGATGATCCTGTGGCGCGCCGTGCAGGGCTTCATCGGCGGCGGCATGATTCCCGGCGTCTTCGCCGCGGCCTTCACCATCTTCCCGCCCGCCAAGCGCCCGATCGTCTCGCCGCTGATCGGCCTCGTCGCGACGCTGGCGCCGACGATCGGCCCGACCATCGGCGGCTATCTCAGCCATGCCTTCTCCTGGCACTGGCTGTTCCTCGTCAACGTGGTGCCCGGCATCGGCGTGACGATCGCGGCCTGGACGCTGATCGACTTTGACAAGCCCGACCACAGCCTGATCAAGCGCTTCGACTGGCTGGGCCTCGCCGGCATGGCGGCCTTCCTGGGCAGCCTCGAATATGTGCTGGAGGAGGGGACGCGGCTCGACTGGTTCCAGAGCCACGAGATCGTATTCTTCTCGGTCGTGATGGTCTTCGGCGCGGTGCTGTTCTTCTGGCGGGCGCTGACGCGCGAGGATCCGCTGGTCGATCTCTACGCCTTCAGGAACCGCAACTTCGCCTTCGGCTCGCTGTTCTCCTTCTGCATGGGCATCGGCCTCTACGGCCTGACCTATCTTTATCCGGTCTATCTCGGGCGCGTGCGCGGCTACGACGCGCTGATGATCGGCGAGACGATGTTCGTCACGGGCCTGTCCATGTTCCTGACCGCTCCGATCGCGGGGCGGCTCTCGGCCAAGCTCGATCCGCGCATCATGATGATGATCGGCTTCGGCGGCTTCGCGGTGGGCACCTGGTGGGCCTCGTTCATCACGGCCGACTGGGATTTCCACGAGCTCCTCGTGCCGCAGATCCTGCGCGGCTGCTCGCTGATGCTGTGCATGGTGCCGATCAACAACGTCGCTCTGGGGTCGTTGCCGCCGCAGCAGCTCAAGAACGCCTCGGGCCTCTACAACCTCACGCGCAATCTCGGCGGCGCGGTGGGGCTCGCCGTCATCAACACCTTGCTGAACACCCGCACCGATCTGCACATCATGCGGCTTCACGAGATGGTCGTGTCCGGGCGGCAGGTGGCCGAGGAGGCGCTCGCCAACACCATCCAGCGCTTCGGCGACTATGGCGATGCCGCCGAGAAAATGGCGTTGGCGTTGATCAACCAGCGCGTCCACAAGCAGGCCCTGATCATGGCGTTCGGCGACGTCTTCCTCGGCCTGACGGTGATCTTCGCGAGCCTGGTCGTGCTGTCCGTCTTCCTGCGCAAGCCACCCAAGGCGGCGGCCGCCGGAGCCGGCGGCGGGCACTGACGCGGCACTGAGCGTGGCGGGGCCGGCTTTCTCTCGGGGCGCCTGGGCGTGACCGCGATTTCGTGATCGGCCGGCTGTGGGCCGCTGCCGGATGCCGCAGTCGGAACGATTGACAACTGACATCGATCTTGCCAAATATAGCAGTAATATCAGTAGTTTAGATGTTTTCTAAACTACGTGGCCGGGGCGACCGGCGTAGTGGAAGGCGTTATCGATGAGCGTTCTGACGAACAAGGATCAGGATCACAAGCCGGTGGCGGGCGACCACATTCCGTGGCCGCAGAAAAACCCGGCCTCGTGCCCGATCAGCGCCGTGAAGGCCCGTCTGCGCTCGGCCGGCCTGCGCCCGACGCGCCAGCGCATGGCGCTGGGCTGGCTGCTCTTCGCCAAGGGCGACCGCCATGTCAGCGCGGAAATGCTCTATGAGGAGGCGATCCGCGCGCGCGAGCCGCTGTCGCTTGCAACCGTCTACAACACGCTGCGCCAGTTCTCCGAAGCCGGCCTGCTGCGCCAGGTCTCGGTCTCCGGGCCGAAGACCTTCTTCGACACCAACGTGTCGGAGCATCATCATTTCTACAACGAGGACGACGAGACCGTCACCGACATCCCCGGCTCGACCATCCACGTCTCGGGCCTGCCGGAAGCGCCGGAAGGCATGCTGATCTCCTCGGTCGAAGTCATCGTGCGGCTGCGCCGCGCCGATGGCGAGGAGATCGAGACCAAGCGCGTGGTAGGCCATCACGCGTGATCGTCTGCTCCTGCAACGTTATCTCCTGCCGGCAGATCAAGGGCACCATCGCCCCTGACGGCAGTGGGCCGCGTACGGCTGGCGAGGCTTATGACTGCCTCGGCTGCAGCCCGAACTGCGGACGTTGCGCGCGCGAAGTTCGCACCATCCTGGCCGAGGCACGGGCCGCCTGCGCGACGCAGTGCAACAGCTGCGCCAGCCGCGAGATCGAGTGCGCCGTGCATGTCACGGTCGAGCGCATGCTCGAGGGCATCGAGTTCGCAGAGGACGTGGCGGCGGCTGCCTGAGGCGCCGGTCCGCTCCATTCGCTCATTCATTGGTGGGACGGTGTTTTCGCTCTTCCCTTTCGGGCCCGGCGTGAATACATTAGGATCATTCTAATGTAGTGCATCGGGGTGCTCCGCCATGAAGGGCGATAAGAAGGTCATCGAATATCTCAACAAGGGGCTGCGCTCGGAGCTCACCGCCATCAACCAGTACTGGCTGCATTACCGGATGCTCGACAATTGGGGGCTGAAGGAAATGGCCAAGACCTGGAAGAAGGAATCGATCGAGGAGATGGTCCATGCCGACCGTTTCGTCGACCGCATCCTCTTCCTCGACGGCTTCCCGAATCTGCAGACGCTCGACCAGCTGCGCATCGGCGAGAACGTCAAGGAAGTGATCGAATGCGACCTCAAGGCCGAGGTGGAAGCGCGCTCGCTCTATCAGGAAGCCGCCCGTTACTGCCGCGAAGTGGGTGATTACCCGTCCGAGGATTTGTTCAAGGCGCTGATGAAGGATGAGGAAGGCCATATCGACTTCCTCGAGACTCAGCTCGACCTGATCGGACGCATCGGCCTCGAACTCTACACCCAGAAGCATATCGGCGGCCTCGAAGGCGACGATCACAGCCACTGATAGGGTGCCCGGAGCGCGCCGCTTAGCCGGCTCGCTCCGAAACCTCACAGGTCCGATCAAAAGAAAAGGCCCGCCAATGGCGGGCCTTCAATCTTTCGAGGCGATGGAAGCCGTCAGATGAAGCTGACGTTGGCGGCTTCCGGACCCTTGCGGCCGGCGCGGACCGAGAAGCGCACGCGCTGCCCGTCGATCGGCGCCTGAAGGCCGCTGCGGCTCAGCGACGAGACATGCAGGAACACGTCCGGGCCGCCCTTGTCCGGAGCGATGAAGCCGAAGCCACGATCCGAGTTGAAGAACTTCACGGCGCCATCGAAGGGGCCTTCGACCGGACCGCTGTCGCGATCATGGAAGCCGCCGCCGCGAGGGCCGCGGTCGCCGCCGCCGAAGCCGCCGCGATCACCGCCGCCATAGCCGCCACGATCGCCGCCGCCGAAGCCGCCACGATCCCTATCGCCATAGCCGCCGCCACCGAAATCATCGCGGGGCGGGCGGGGCGAGAAAGCGCGGGGAGCCGGTGTCGTCTGGGTTGCGGTGGAGGCGTCGATCTCGTGAACCGCAACGACCTGCAGGCCGCGGCGACCTTCACCGAGATCGGCGACGATGGTGGCGCCTGGCAGCAGATCCTGCTGATCGAGCGGGCCGATCGCGGAGACATGCAGGAAGACATCGCCCGACCCATCGGCGGGCGATGCAAAACCGAACCCCTTCTCGGGGTCGAACCACTTGACCTTGGCTTCGATATTTTCGTGCGTGACGAAGGGCTGGGCAGCAGGAGGCTTGCGACGATCGAACATGGAGCTTCAAGTATGAGTGACCGGGAGCACGCAACTTAGCTCATGCCGGACGCGCCGTCATCGGGGTCTTGGCGAAATTATCGCACGACGTTTGGCGGGGTTGTAGTGCTTTTTTTCGAGCCATCCTCAAGCTCATAATGCCCAATCGCCATGCTTCTTGTGCATGAGACCAAGCTGTTCAGGTACGATTCCTGGTTCGCTACGGCGAAAATGCCGCAGATAGACTGTCTTGCAATCGCCTGAATCATGCACAATCTGAGACGTCTTAGGGAAGATACGCCTCCTGGTCGGTAGCGCGCTGTTTGCGCTGTTCAGGAGAAGACAATTGGTTCGTTCGAAATTCGCTGGCACCAAGGCCGGCGCTGGCGTGATCCGACGGCTATGGCCGACCGAGCGCGATCTGCGGCGGGAACACCTGCTCCGGCTCGATCCGGTGACCCGTCAACAGCGCTTCGGCACGGCGGTCAATGACGCATTCCTCGAGAACTATGCGGCGACGACCTTCGGCGTGGGCGGGCTCGTCTATGCCTATGTCGAGGACGGAATCGTTCGCGGCGCCGCCGAATTGCGTGGCCTCGACGATATCGTGGCGCAGACGGGGGAGGCCGCTTTCAGCGTCGAGAGCGGCTGGCGCCGTCGCGGCTTCGGCACGAAGCTGTTCGGGCGCCTGATCACGGCATCGCGCAACCGCGGCATCCGCACGCTCTACATGACCTGCCTGCCGGAGAATGTCGCCATGCGTCGGCTCGCGGCCAAGTTCGAGGCGGATCTCGTCGGCGGCTATGCCGATGTCGAAGGCGTGATCACGACCGCAGGCCCGACGCCCTTCACGATCCTCGACGAGGCGTTGGACAATGCTGCCGGCTTCGCGACCATCGCCCTGTCGATCCAGAAGAATTTCTGGCCGACAACGCTGCTCGCCCGCGCGTTCGGCGCGTGAGCTCAGGCTGGGCTCGAAGCGCAGAGCGGGCTTAGACGGCCTGGCCTGCGCTTCCCGCGCCTTACCTGTTGAGGGACAGCGCCGCACCGGATTTGGTCACGGCACCATCGAGAGCGCTGCCGCTGCCGGCACGCAGCCGTGCCGCTACGGTGCCGCCCTGCTGGTAGAGATAGACCTCGCCGTCGCGATAATCCCACGCCGAGATTCTCTGTAGATCCTTGTTGGCGCAGCCCGACGAGCTGGCGCGATAGAGATCCAGCGTCGGCGTGCTCGAAAGCTGAACGCGGCAGGAGCCGCCGGTCGCCTCGCGTGCCGTCCAGCCGCCGACCATGCTGTCGCGACCTGCGGCCGGGCGCGGCGCCGTGGCGCTGGGGCCGAGGCCCGCGACCTGATTGTTGCTGCCGCGCAGGCCGGGCGCCTGCTCGGGCTGGCCGGTCGGCGGCAAAGGCTGGCCCTGCGGCGGGGCGCCGGCGCTGGGATCGAAGAACGGGTCCTGCGGTGCGGGCAGGGGGCCTCCACCTGGCGGGGGAGCGGATGCCGCCGGATAGCCGCCGGGCGGCGGCAGCGGCTCCGACGTGATCGGCGCCGAAGAGACGGGCGGGGCCGAGGACAGGGCGGGCTGGCCGTATGAGGGCGGGTTCATCATCGGGCCGGTGAAACGCTGCGAACCGGCACAGGCCGTCAGGGCCAGCAGGGGAAGCAGGGCGACCACCCGGGTCAGGGCGGCAGGCGTGGCGGTCTGCATCGTCGTCATGCGGTGCGGGTTCCGATCTCGGTCAGCCGAACTTTGCGTCACTATCACAGCAACTCAATGAACGCGGCATGAGCATGGTCTAGCGCAGGCCGGGCGCGATGCGAACCCGCGATGCCGGCTCTGGTTCCCTAAGATGTGGGCGGGCATAGTCGGCCCGATTCTGGAGACCGTCCGCATGAAGCCGCTCAACCCCGCCGCGATCGCTCCGCCCTTCGCCCGCTACAGTCATGGCATGGAAGTGCCGCCGGGCCAGCGATTCGTCTTCTGCTCGGGGCAGCTGGGCGTCGCCGCAGACGGGACCGTGCCGGAGGACGCGCGGGCGCAGGCTGATCTCTGCTTCGCCAACATCGCCGCGATCCTTGCAGAGACTGGGATGACGCTCGCGGACATCGTGCGGATCAACGCCTATGTCACCGACCGCGCCCATATGAAAGGCTATATGGAATCGCGCGATTGCCACGTCGCCAGCCCGCCGCCGGCCTCGACCCTGATGATCGTCTCGGGCTTCACGCGGCCCGAGTTCAAGGTCGAGATCGAGGTGGTGGCGGCGGCGCTGTAAATAGGGCTCTCGCCGAAAAATCTCGCCGTCATCCCGGACAAGCGGCAAAGCCGCGCCGATCCGGGATCCATCATAGGGCTCCGGAGCTCTACGATGGATCCCGGATCTCCGCTTCGCTGCATCCGGGATGACGGCGTGTGGTCGAGGAGAAAACGCCAGTTCCCTGCTAGCCTGCCTTGCGCTTGTTCTGGCGGTTCTCGATGAGGTCGTCGACGACGGCGGGATCGGCCAGGGTCGAGGTGTCGCCGAGCGCGCCGAACTCGTCCTCGGCGATCTTGCGCAGGATGCGGCGCATGATCTTGCCGGAACGGGTCTTGGGCAGGCCGGGCGCGAACTGGATCAGGTCCGGCGAGGCGATCGGGCCGATCTCGTTGCGGACATAGGCGACGAGTTCCTTGCGCAGGTCTTCGCTCGGCGTCTCGCCAGTCATCAGCGTGACATAGGCGTAGATCCCCTGGCCCTTGATGTCGTGCGGATAGCCGACGACAGCAGCCTCCGAGACGGAAGGATGCGCGACCAGTGCCGATTCGACCTCGGCCGTGCCCATGCGGTGGCCTGAGACGTTGATGACGTCGTCGACGCGCCCGGTGATCCAATAGTACCCGTCCGCGTCGCGCCGGCAGCCGTCGCCGGTGAAGTATTTATTCGGATAGGTCGCGAAATAGGTGTCCATGAAGCGCTGGTGGTCGCCATAGACCGTGCGCATCTGGCCGGGCCAGCTGTCGGCGATCACGAGGTTGCCCTCGCAGGCGCCTTCCAGCGCCTTGCCTTCGGCATCGACGATCTCCGGCTTGACGCCGAAGAAGGGCCGGGTGGCCGAGCCGGGCTTCAGCTTCGTCGCGCCCGGCAGCGGCGTGATCAGGATGCCGCCGGTCTCGGTCTGCCACCAGGTGTCGACGATCGGGCAGCGGCGGTCGCCGACGACGCGGTGGTACCACTCCCAGGCTTCCGGGTTGATCGGCTCGCCGACCGAGCCGAGCAGGCGCAGCGACGCCCGGCTGGTCTTCTTCACCGGCTCCTCGCCGGCGCCCATCAGGGAGCGGATCGCGGTCGGCGCGGTGTAGAAGGTGTTGACCTTGTGCTTGTCGATCACCTCCCAGAAGCGGGAGATCGACGGATAGGTCGGGATGCCCTCGAACATCAGCGTCGTCGCGCCGTTGGCGAGCGGTCCGTAGAGAATGTAGCTGTGGCCGGTCACCCAGCCGACATCGGCGGTGCACCAGTAGATGTCGCCGTCATGGTAGTCGAAGACGTATTGGTGGGTGATGGCGGTATAGACGAGGTAGCCGGCCGTGGTGTGCAGCACGCCCTTCGGCTTGCCGGTCGAGCCCGATGTGTAGAGCAGGAAGAGCGGGTCTTCCGCATTGATCTCGGCCGCCGGGCAAACGTCGGAGACCTTCGCGGCCTCCTCGTGATACCAGAGGTCGCGGCCCTGCTTCATTGCGACGTTGCCGCCGGTGCGCTTGACCACGATGACGGTACCGATACCGCCTTTCACCTTGCCGTCGGCGCTGTCGACGTTCTTCTTGAGCGGAACGGCGCGGCCGCCGCGCAGGCCTTCATCGGCCGTGATCACGATCTTCGAATCGGAATCCTCGATGCGGCTCGCCAGCGAATCGGGCGAGAAGCCGCCGAACACCACCGAATGGACCGCGCCGATGCGCGCGCAGGCGAGCATCGCATAGGCGGCCTCGGGGATCATCGGCAGGTAGATGGTGACGCGGTCGCCCTTCTGGACGCCGTTGGCCTTGAGCACGTTCGCGAATTTGCAGACTTCGGTGTGGAGCTGGCCGTAGCTGATCGTCTTCGATTCGCTGGGATTATCGCCTTCCCAGATGATCGCGGTCTGGTCCGCGCGCGTTGCGAGATGGCGGTCGATGCAGTTATGGGCGACGTTGGTGGTGCCGTCCTCGTACCATTTGATCGAGACCTTGCCCGGCTCGTAGCTGGTGTTCTTGACCTTGGTGTAGGGCTTGAACCAGTCGATCCGCTTGCCGTGCTCGCCCCAGAATGTCTCTGGGTCCGCGATCGAGGCGGCGTACATTTCCTGATAGCGGGCGTCGTTCGCCCATGCTTTCTCGGACCAGCCGGCTGGCACGTCGTAGATCGTATCGGACATTCGGGCGTCTCCCCAGACTTCGGCCGTCTGTGTTGCGTTGGTCCGTCGACTCTGGCGAGCAGGCCGGACATCGCTTCCTTTGAATTCGCCGCATCATAGGTTGCGCAGGCGGCGCGGCAACCCATTGTGCGTCGCACTTTCGTGGCAGGGGCAGGCGTCCGGAGCATGACTCTCGGGCAAAACATCCCCGGATCGTCTCATCACATGGTAGGGTGCGGCGCCTGTGGAGGGCTTTATGGCGCGCAATATCTGCATCTTCTCCGACGGGACGGGGCAGGCCGGCGGCGCGAACCCGATCAACTGGACGAGTGTCTACCGCCTGTTCATGGCGACGCGAGAGGCGGACCCTGCCGGGCAGATCTGCTTCTACGATCCCGGTCTCGGCTCCAACCCGGACGAGGGCGAGATTCGCGGCCCGTTCCGCCGCCTCAAGGATTGGCTCGCCCAGGCGACCGGCTACGGCATCACCGACAACATCATCGACTGCTATGCCGCGCTGCTTTGCGCCTACAGGCCGGGCGACCGCATCTTCCTGTTCGGCTTCAGCCGCGGCGCCTACACGGTGCGCAGCCTCGGCGGGGTGCTGGCGCTCTGCGGCGTGCCGGGCGGTTTCGCCAAGGTGATGCGCTGGGACGGTTTCACCGATGCGATCCAGGCCGCGGAGGTGAGGGCGCTCGCATCCAGCGCGGTCAAGGACGTCTACATGGTCAAGGATGACGCTGCCCGGGCCGAGGCCGCGGCTGCGTTCCGCAGCCGCCACGGCACGCAGCCGGCACCGCCTTTCTTCGTCGGGGTCTGGGATACGGTGCGCGCGCTTGGTCTCCCGGCGATCGGCAGCATGCCCGGACGCCACAAATTCCACGACGCCACCCTCAACCGGCAGGTCGCGCATGGCCGCCACGCGCTCGCCATCGACGAGAACCGGGAAGTCTTCGCGCCCGAACTCTGGGACGAGACGCAGGCCCCGCCCGGACAGATCAGGCAGGTCTGGTTCGCCGGCGTGCACACCGATATCGGCGGCGGCTACGGCCTGAAGATGGGATTGTCGGACCTGTCGCTCGGCTGGATGATCGCAGAGGCGCAGGCGATCGCGCATCCGCTCACCGTCGAGCCGCGGCTGATCGCGGAACTCAGGCCCGACGCGCTCGGCCAGCAGCATGACGAGCGCAAGACCTCATGGCTGCCCTGGAGCGAGGGCACGCGGGAGGGTTTCGTTCTCCACGAATTCCAGCCGCAACCGGCGCGGATGGCAGCGTCTGTCGAGCCGCGCCTGCAGGCTCCTGCCGTGCCGATCCTCGACAAGATGCTGCAATACCGGCCACGCGCGCTGGCTGAGTATCCGCCCTTTGCGGCGTATTACCGGCGCTGAGCGGTCAGAGACCGCCCATCTTGCAGACGATGTCCCATTCCTCGTCCGTCACCGGCTGGACCGAGAGGCGGAAGGAGGTGACCAGCGACATCTTGGCGAGCTTCGGCTCGGTCTTGACGTCGGCCAGTGTCATCGGCTTCGGCAACGGCTTCACCGCCTTGAAATCGACGAGAACCCAGGGCGGCCCCGCGTCTTCCCACGGATAGGCTTCCTTGATGACCTCGACGATGCCGACGACCGCGAGCCCTTCGTTCGAATGGTAGAAGAAGACCTGATCGCCCTTCTTCATCGCCATCAGGTTGAGCTTGGCGGTGTGGTTCTTAACCCCGTCCCAATGCGTGCCCTTCGCGCCGGCCTTGAGCTGGTCGTCCCAGGACCAGACGGACGGTTCGGATTTGATCAGCCAGTGAGCCATCAGGCCTCGTCCTCCTTGAGCGGCACTGGCGGCTGCGATGCCGCCTCGCCCTGTTCGTTCCAGAACCGCACCATCTCGCGGGTCAATGCGGCGTAATCCTTGGGGTCGAGCTCGACACGGACCTCGCCCTCGCCGAAGGGCAGGATTAGCACGAAGCGATGCGTGCCCTCGGCCTTGCGCCGGCGATGCTGCAGGACCGGCCCGGCGATCCGCCCGGCCAGAGGCACGGGTTGGCCCTCGGCAACGAGCTCCGACCCCGTGGTCTTCTTGACCTCGGCGATGCCGCGCGCGACGCGCTTGGTGAGGTCCGACCAGTCTCCCGCCATGCCCTTCTCCCTATCGTTCGGCCCGAATGGGGCGAGCCAGCAACGCAGCCACGGCCTCCGCTACGCCGATGCGCCCGGCGATGATCTCCGCGACTGCTTCCGCGATCGGCGTCTCGATATGCCGGGACCTCGCCATCTCGACCAGCACCGGCGCGGTGAAAGCGCCTTCGGCCAGTTTGCCGCCGGAGGCCTCGGCCGGGGCCTTGCCCTGTCCGAGCGCCAGCCCATAGGCGAAGTTGCGCGATTGCGGCGAGGCGCAGCTCAGCACGACATCGCCGAGGCCGGACAGGCCCATCAGCGTTTCGGGTTCGCCGCCATAGGCCTCGCCGAAGCGGCGCAGCTCCGCGAATCCGCGCGCCACCAGCGCGGCGCGCGCGCTTTCGCCGTAACCCAGGCCGATCGCGATGCCGGCGGCGATGGCGAGCACGTTCTTGGCGGCGCCGCCGATCTCGACACCGAGCGGATCGTCCGAATGGTAGATGCGGAAGGCCGGCGAGCTCAGAGCCTCGGCCAGCCCTTGCGCCAAGTCCGGCTCGGCCGCTGCGAGCGTCACCGCCGTGGGCAGGCCGCGCCCGATATCGCTGGCGAAGCTGGGGCCGGACAGGATCGCGGTGCGGGCGCCGGGCAGGACGCTTTCGATGATCTGCGTCGGAAACAGTCCGCTCGCCTGCTCGATGCCCTTGGCCGCGGAGACGATCGGCATGTCGGCCGACAGCTTTTCCGCCAGATTCTGGCAGGCCGAGCGCAGGTTTTGGGTGGGCACGGCCACGATCAGCGCGTCGCAACCGGCGAGGTCTTCAAGCGAAGCCGTGGCGCGGATCGTCTCGGGGAGGTCGATGTCCGGCAGGCGCGGCGACTGGCGGCTGCGCGCGATCGCCGCAATGGTCAGGGGATCGCGAGCCCAGAGCCGGACGGCGCGTCCGGCGCGCGTCGCTGCAAGCGCCAGCGCCGCGCCGTAAGAGCCGGCGCCGACGACGCCGACGGTCGCATAGGCCGGCACGCGTTTCATGCGGCTGACGCGGGCTTGGCCAAGAGTTCGTCGAGCGGCCAGCGCGGGCGGGCGACGGCGCTCATGTCGTCGACCATTCCGAGCCGCAGCCGTTCCAGCCCGGCCCAGGCGATCATCGCGCCATTGTCGCCGCAGAGCGCCTGCGGCGGGGCGACCATCGGCAGTCCGGCCTCTGTCGCAAGCCGCGTCAGGCCGCTGCGGATCGCCTGGTTGGCGGCGACGCCGCCAGCGACGACCAGCGTCGTGGGGGTGATTCCGGCCTCGCGGCAGGCGCGCAAGCCGGCGCGGGTCCGGTCGACCATGACGTCCACGATCGCCGCCTGGAAGGAGGCGCAGAGATCGGCGACGTCGTTGTCCGACAACGGCGCGATCCGCTCGGCGACGAGGCGTACGGCGGTCTTGAGGCCGGAGAGAGAGAAGTCCGGATTGGTGCGCCCCTGCATCGGCCGGGGAAAGTCGAAGCGCTCGGGATCGCCCTTCAGTGCCTCACGCTCGACCGAGGGGCCGCCAGGATAGGGCAGGGCCAGCATCTTGGCGATCTTGTCGAAGGCCTCGCCCACGGCGTCGTCGATGGTGCCGCCGAGCTTGAGGTAGTCGCCGACGCCGCGCACGGCGAGCAACTGCGTATGACCGCCGGAGACGAGCAGCAGCAGGTAGGGGAAGGCGAGATCGTCGGTGAGGCGCGCGGTCAGGGCGTGAGCCTCGAGATGGTTCACCGCGATGAAGGGGCGGCCGGTCGCGAGTGCGATCGCCTTGCCGGCGGTGAGGCCGACCATGACGCCGCCGACGAGGCCGGGCCCGGCCGCAGCCGCGACGGCATCGATGTCGCCGGGCTTCAGACCGGCATTCGCGAAGGCACGCGCGATGATGCGGTCGATCGCCTCGACATGGGCGCGTGCGGCGATTTCCGGCACGACGCCACCATAGGCGGCATGGGCGGCGATCTGGCTCAGCACTTCGTTCGACAGGATCTTGCTCTCGCCCGAGCGCTCGACGGAGACGATCGCGGCAGCCGTTTCGTCGCAGGTCGTCTCGATCCCAAGGACACGCATGATCGCTCGATTAACCTCGTAGAACGGAAGAACGGGATGAAGCCCTGCGTCCGGCAGTTCCTCGCCGGCAATTCCTTCGTATAGTGCGGGGCAGGGCGCAAGGCCAAGGGGCGTGCCCGCGACCTTTGCGGCAGGGATGAAAAGGGGACGGCATGCACAGGATCATTGTTCCGCCTCAATGCGGCCCGATCGCGGAATGCTGCATCGTTCGCGGATCGTCCTGTGGTCGCCGCCCGTCTTGTCAGGAGCTGTGAATGCGCGTTTTCGTCTTTCGTCCCCGTCCCGATGCCGAACGGACGGCGCGCGCCATCGCCGATCACGGCTTCGAGCCGCTCGTCGCGCCGCTCTTCGAGGTGGTCCGGCTGTCGGATGAGACGCCGGCCGGGAGCTTCGATGCGATCGTGCTAACCAGCGGCAACGCCTTGCCCGCGCTGACCGAGGGGCCGGCGACCTGGCGCGATCTGCCGGTCTTCACGGTCGGCGCACGGACCGCCGCCAAGGTGCGTGAAGCCGGGCTGGACGATGCCCGCAGCGCCGACGGCGACCGCAACGACCTGATCGAGCTGATCAAGCGCACGCTGCCGGCCCCGGCGAAGCTCCTGATGATCGTCGCGCGGGACCGCAAGGAGGATGTGCCGGACCGGCTCAAGCAGGCCGGCTACGACGTGAAGCTCTGGACCGCCTATGCGGCGGAGCCGGTCTCCGTCCTGCCCGAGGACACGCAGGCGGCTTTGCGTCACGGCCAGCCGGGCGATGCCGCCCTGCATTATTCGGCGCGCGGGGCACGGACCTTCATCACGCTGGCCCAGGCGGCCGGCGTTTCGGACGAGGCGCTCGAACTCACCCATGTCGTCCTGTCGGCCGATGTCGCGGCGCCGCTGATCGCGGCCGGGGCGAGCACGGTGCTGGTCGCCGAGCATCCCGAGGAGGCCGGCATGCTGGCTGCGCTGGAGCAGGTCTCCACGCGTGCCGGCTCTCCCGGTGCGGCCCGGCCGGAACTGCGCGGCAGCCTCAAGCGCATGCCGCCGACCATCGAGCTCAAGGCCGATGGGGAGGAGCCGGTCGCGCAGCCTGGCGCTGCCGGCGTGGACACTCATCCGCCGGAGGCGGTGGCGCCAACCGAGGCGCTGCCGCAGGAATTCGCGCCGCCGCCGGTCGAAGCATCGGCAGACGCCGCCGAGCGTCGCGCGCCGGCAGCGACGCCCTGGGTTCCCCTGATTGCAGCCGGTCTCATCGGCGGGATCGTCGGGGCCGGAGGCGCTTTTCTGGCCCTGAACCGCGCCGGCCCGGCGGTGAGCAGCGAGCAGGTCGGCGAACTGCGCCGCCGGATCGACACCGTGCAGACGGGTGTCGCTGCGGCCGATCGCAAGGCGGTGGCCGCTTCCGAGGCCGCAGCGAAAGCCGGATCGGAGGTCCAGGCGCTGGCCGGGAAGCTCGGTACGGTTGCGAATACGCAGGCTCCCGATACGAGCGCCTTCGCGGCGCAGGCCCAACGTGCTGAGGCTGCGACGGCGGCACTTGGCCAGCGACTCGAGCAAATCGCGGGGCGTCTCGGTGCGGCCGAGACGCAGGCGAAGAGCGCGGCGGCGCTGGGTCCCGAAGCCACGGCCGCGGCGCGGATCGTGCTGGCCGAGCGGGTGCAGCGCGCGCTTGCTGGCGGGCGCCCCTTCGCGAACGATATCGCGGCGCTGACGAAGAGTGGCGTCGCGCAGGCCGATGTCGCTGCCTTGACGATTGTGGCGGCGTCGGGCGCACCAACGCAGCAGGTGTTGCTCGCCGGCTTCCGCAAGCATGGGGCGATGTTCCAGCGCGAGGTCACGCCGCAATCCGACAGCTGGTCTGACAAGTTGCTCGGGCTGGCGAGCCGGATCGTCACGGTCAGGCCGGTCGGCGACAACGGCTCGAACGACCCGGCGACACTGCCGATCCGGCTCGAAGGCGCCATCGCCTCCGGCGATATGGCGAAGGCGGCGGGGTTGTGGGCGCAGTTGCCGGAGCCGGCGCGGCGTGCCAGTGCGGATTTCGGCGCCGATCTGCAAAAGCGGGCTGCGGCAGATGCGGCGATCGCCAAGATCGCGCAGGATGCGGTCGCGGCGCTCGGCGCTGCCGGCTGACGGAGGATAGAGGGTCTATGGTTCGCGTTCTCGTCTATCTCGCCGTCTTCGCCTGCCTCGCCTTCGGCGCGGTCTGGCTGGCGGATCGCCCGGGCGAGGTCTCGGTGCTCTGGCAGGGCTATCGGATCGAGACCAGCGTCGCGATCGCCGCCGTCGGCGTGGTCGCGCTCGCCTTTCTCGTCCTGCTGATCTGGGCGGTGCTGCGCTTCGTCTTCGGCCTGCCCTCGGCCTTCAGCCTGTCCTCGCGGGCCAGGCGCCGGGCGCGCGGCTTCGAGGCGGTGTCGCGCGGCATGGTCGCGATCGGCGCCGGCGACCCGGTCGCGGCCGGGCGCTATACCGGCGAAGCACGGCGCTTCGTCCCCAACGAGCCGCTGACCCTGCTGCTGGAGGCGCAGACCGCGCAGCTTTCGGGCGATCGCGGCCAGGCCGAGGCCGCTTTCAAGGCGATGCTCGACAAGCCTGAGACGCGGGTGCTCGGCCTGCGTGGGCTCTTCGTCGAGGCGAAGCGGCGCGGGGACATGACGGCGGCGCGCGCCTTCGCCGACGACGCCGTGCGCCGTTCGCCCTCGCTCGCCTGGGCCAATGACGCGCTGCTCGATTTCCACACCAATGCCGGCGACTGGCAGGCGGCCCGTACGGCCGTAGAGCGCCGTGCCGCGCTCAGGCTGGCCGACAAGGCCGAAGCCCGGCGTCAGCGCGCCGTCCTGCTGGCGGCCGAGGCGCTGCAGGCGCGCGATAGCGAGCCGGAGAAGGCTCTAGCGGCCGCGCTCGAAGCCGTGAAGCTCGCGCCGTCTCTGACGCCGGCTGCTGCGCTCGCAGGCCGGATGCTGGCCGAGCGTGGCGACGTCCGCAAGGCGTCGAAGCTGCTCGAAGCCGCCTGGAAGGAAGCGCCGCATCCCGACATCGCGGCGGCCTATCTCGATGCCCGCCCCGGCGACAGCGCACTCGACCGGCTCAACCGCGCGACGACCCTATCGAAGCTGCGGCCGGCCGATCCGGAAAGCGTGCTGGCGCTGGCCGGCGCCGCGATACAGGCGCGCGAGTTCCCGAAGGCGCGCGAGAATCTGAAGCCGCTGCTGGCGGGCGGAGCCTCGGTGCGCGCCTGCCTGCTGATGGCGGAACTGGAGGAGGCCGAGCACGGCGCCGACGGCCGCGTACGCGAATGGCTGGCGCGGGCGACACGGGCGCCGCGCGATGCCGCCTGGGTCGCGGACGGGCTGGTCTCTGATCATTGGATGCCGGTCTCGCCGATCACCGGCCGGCTCGATGCTTTCGTCTGGACCGTGCCGCCGGCGACTTTGGGCAGCCGGACCCAGGCAATCGACGACGTGCTGTTCGACCTCGACGATTCGACCAAGCTGATCGAGATCAAGCCGGAGTCCGTCACGACGATCGAGCCGGCGGCTGTCGCGGCTCCGCCGGCCCCGAAGGAAGAGCCCAAGCCGGAGCCGACGGTGACGGCGGCTCCTGCCGTGCAGCCGAAGGAAGAGCTGAAACCGGCATCGGAACCCCTGCCGCCGGTCCAGATGGCGGCAGAGCCCGTGAAGCCCGTGGATGCCAAGCCGGTCGAGTCCAAACCGGTGGAGACCAAGTCTGCTGCGCCTGCACGCGAGTCTGCACCACCCAAGCCGGTGATCTTCCCGGTCTCGCATGCGCCCGACGATCCGGGGCCCGACGACGAGCCGCCGCAGGAACCGAAGAAGAGCGGTTTCCGCCTGTTCGGCTGAGCGCAGCCCTTTCCTTCTCCCCTTGCGGGAGAAGGTGGCTCGGCGGAGCCGAGACGGATGAGGGGTCGCGCTGCCCTTCAGAATTTACGTCTACGAAGAAGCGCGACGATTCAGGGCGGCGCGACCCCTCACCCCAACCCTCTCCCGCAAGGGGAGAGGGGGCAGGTCCTGCGCTTCCTTGTTCGAAAGATCCTCGGGTCAAGTCCGAGGATGACGGCGATCCCTGTGGAAAAGGCGTGCGGTCGCGCCGCATGCGACGTATAGCGGCCCGATGACATCCATTTCCGATCCACATGCCGGCGTGACCCTGCACGTCGGCCCCGAACAGGCTGGCCAGCGTCTGGACAAGGCGCTCACCTTGCTCGCGGGCGAGATTTCGCGCGCGCGGCTGCAGCAGGTCATCAAGGAGGGCGGCGTGCGCCTTAACGGCGCCGTCGCCAGCGACGGCAGCCGCAAGGTGGTGGAGGGCGACGAACTCGCCCTCGTCATGCCCGAGGCCAAGCCTGCCGATCCGGTCGGGCAGGATATTCCGCTCGACGTCGTCTACGAGGACGAGCACCTGATCGTCATCGACAAGCCGGCAGGGCTCGTCGTGCATCCGGCCGGCGGGCATGAGGACGGCACGCTGGTCAACGCCCTGATCGCCCATTGCGGCGAGAGCCTTTCGGGCATCGGCGGCGTCAGGCGGCCGGGCATCGTGCACCGGCTCGACAAGGATACCAGCGGGCTGCTTGTCGTCGCCAAGAACGACCGAGCGCATCAGAAACTCGCCAAGCAGTTCGCCGACCATGGCCGCACCGGCCCGCTGCAGCGCGCCTATCTCGCCATCGTCTGGCGCGCGCCGCGGCTTCGCCAGGGCACGATCGATGCCCCGATCGAGCGCTCCAACCGCAACCGCGAGAAGATGATGGTGGTGCCCGAGGGGCGTGGCCGCGAGGCGATCACCCACATCGAACTGATCGAGCGCTATCCGCCCCTGCTCAAAGGGCTCGACGAGACCGAGCCGCTGGCCAGCCTGATCGAATGCCGGCTGGAAACGGGGCGCACGCACCAGATCCGCGTGCATATGAGCCATATCGGCCATCCGCTGCTCGGCGACCAGCTCTACGGCTCGGGCTTCGCCACTAAGGCGAGCCGCCTGCCCGAGGACGCACAGGCGGCGCTCACCGCGCTCGGCCGGCAGGCCTTGCACGCGGCGGTGCTCGGCTTCGAGCATCCGGCCACCGGCGAGGAGATGTTGTTCGAATCCGAGCCGCCGGAGGACTTTGCGAATCTGCAAGCAGCGCTCGCGAGGCTGTGAGCGAATCCGGCGTCGCTGCCACCTTTCCGCCAGAGTGAGTTCGCATATACTGGGGTTGTTCGGATGCGGATGGCCAAGGGGGCGCCGCAAGCGAGCGATCCAGCCGAACCGATGACTGGTTCCCGCGTTGGATTGGTTTGCTTCGTCCGAAGCCTGCGCGAAGGTTGATCGCGCGGAGGGCCTGCCGCCAAGCGGGGGCCTCGATGAGGAGAACGAGCATGGCGAGTGCTTCGCTGCCCGTCCTGTCCGCCGAAGGCGGACTTTCACGTTATCTCGACGAAATCCGCAAGTTCCCGATGCTGGAACCGAGCCAGGAGTACATGCTGGCCAAGCGTTGGCGCGAGCATGGCGACCGCGATGCGGCGCATAAGCTTGTGACCTCGCATCTGCGGCTCGTCGCCAAGATCGCCATGGGCTATCGCGGTTACGGCCTGCCGATCGGCGAAGTCGTGTCCGAGGGCAATGTCGGCCTGATGCAGGCGGTCAAGCGCTTCGAACCCGACAAGGGCTTCCGTCTCGCGACCTATGCGATGTGGTGGATCAAGGCCTCGATCCAGGAATACATCCTGCGCTCCTGGTCGCTGGTGAAGATGGGCACCACGGCCAACCAGAAGAAGCTGTTCTTCAACCTGCGCAAGGCCAAGAGCAAGATCTCGGCGCTGGGCGAGGGCGATCTGCGCCCCGACCAGGTTCAGCAGATCGCGACCAAGCTCGGCGTCAACGAGCAGGACGTGGTCGACATGAACCGCCGCCTCGGCGGTGATGCCTCGCTCAACACGCCGTTGCGCGAGGATGGCGAAGGCGAGTGGCAGGACTGGCTGGTCGATGATTCCGAAAGCCAGGAGCGTCGCCTCGCCGATTCCGAGGAGAGCAGCAACCGCCATACCGCGCTGCGCGAGGCGCTGGACGTGCTGAACCCGCGCGAGCGGCGCATCTTCGAGGCGCGTCGCCTGGCCGAGGATCCGATCACGCTGGAGCAACTCTCCGAGGAGTTCGGCGTGTCGCGCGAGCGCGTCCGCCAGATCGAGGTGCGCGCCTTCGAGAAGGTGCAGGAGGCCGTCAAGAAGGCGATCACCCGCATCGAAGCGCCGCGTGCCGCATTGCCTGCGGCCTGACCGTCGGCGGGTTTCGACACAGTTCAAGGGGTGCCGCGAGGCGCCCCTTTTTTATGAGCGCGTCATTCTCGGGCGGCGCGCAGCGCCGACCCGAGAAACTCATGCCGAGAGAGGCGCCAGCGCCTTCGTGCCGGGAGATGCTCGGGTCAAGCCCGAGCATGACGGCCTGCAAATGTCTCAATACAGCGGCGGCAGCGGCTGGAGCGGCAGGCGAAACGGGCCGATGAAGACGCGGCCATCGCGCAGGGAGACGGGTGGCAGCGGAGTGAGGCCGGGCGCCGTCGCGGCATCGGCGCCGCGGCCGCCCAGCAAGCCGCCAAGGCCGCCGAGCAGGTTGCCGATGCGGATGCCGCCGATCTGCTCGATGCCCGCCGCCGCCAGCCTGAGATCGCCCGCCACGCGATGCGCCGGATCGAGCAGCAACTGGCCGCTGCCGTCGACGCGCGCCTTGCCCTTGGTCGAGACCATGCGGGTCAGGTCGAAAATGCCGTTGGCGGCGCGCCAGCTTTCCAGCGCATCGGGATTGAAGCCCTTCCGGAAGCTCTCGGCCTGGGTCAGCGTCGCCTGCAGGTCGATCTCGCCGGTGTCGGTGTTGCCGAGCAGGGCGTTGATCGGCGGCAGGACCGTGCCCTTGGCGGAGACGGCGATGTCGACGGCTTGCTCAAGAGCCGGCCGGGTCGGATTACGCCGCAGATGCGCCTCCAGGGTCTTGCTGCCCCAGGTCTCCGGGTTCAGTCCGGGGACGGTCAGGACGGCGGTCAGATCGCTGGCGACGAGCGCGAAGCGCTCCGGGTTGCGCCAGGCGAAACTGGCGTCGAGATTCGTCCAGGTGAGGTCGAGCGTGCGGCCTTCCGGCAGGGTCGCCTTCGCAGGGCCCGACAGTTCGAAGATCACGAGGCTGGGCGAATAGATCTGGCCGACGGCGAGGGCGGGGCCGGTCTCGATGCGCACGGCATCGCCCCAACGTGTCGAGGTGAGAGCAAGCGCGTTGCAGCGCAGCTCGATGCGGAAGGGATAGCCGCCGATGGTGCGGTCGGTGCAGGTCCAGGCCCGGCCGCGCTCGGCCTCGCGCGCCAGCGCGGTGTCGATCTCGGCGGAGGCACGTGCGCGGGCATAGAACCAGAAGGCGGACCAGGCAGCGGCCAGAATGACAAGCAGGAGGAACGGGCCGTAGAGCCAGAACCGGCTCTGGCGGCGGCGCGTCGGAAGGGTATCGGTCATGCGGCAGGCATTCCTTGCGCGAAGGCGGGCGGATTGTTAGCTCGCCCGGAAAGCGGGCGCCAGAGCGGGAAGGCACTTGCGCCGGATGGCGCGAGCCAGCAAGCAGGCCGGCACGGCCAAATTATGGGATGGCGATGACGAGCGAATTCGGCAAGGCGGATCTCTGGGTCTTCGGCTACGGCTCGCTGATCTGGCGGCCGGGCTTCGCCTTCGAGGAGAGCGTGCAGGCGCGGCTTCACGGCTATCACCGCTCGCTCTGCGTGTTCTCGCATGTCCACCGCGGCACGCCGGAGCGGCCCGGGCTGGTCCTCGGGCTCGATCGTGGTGGTGTCTGCCGGGGGCTCGCCTTCCGGGTCACGGGCGCGCGGGCGCAGGAGACCGTGTCCTATCTGCGGGCACGCGAGCAGGCGACCGCGGTCTATATCGAGCGCCATGTTCCGCTCAGGCTCGAGGACGGCCGGGAGGTGCGCGGCCTCGTCTACGTCGCCGATCGCAAGCACCTGCAATATGCTGGCAAGCTGTCGGCGACCGAGCTGCTCAAGCTCGTCCGGCAGGGGCGCGGCAGCTCCGGGGAAAACCCGGACTATGTGCTGCAGACCCATGAGCATCTGCGTAAGATGGGGATCTATGATCCGGTCCTGGCCGCTTTGGCGCAGGAACTCGCGCCCGGCCTCGCGGCGACGCATCCGCCGCTGTCAGGCTGATCAGGCTTCCGGATTAGCTTCCGGCATCAGGTCGAGCAGGGCGGCGCGGCGGCTGAACCCATCCTCTGCCAGGAGATGGACGTGGATCTCGGCCGCGCCGGCTGCCGTGATCGCGCGCTGCCAGCGGCCCAGCGCTGCCTCGACCCCGAAGGGGCCGGAATCGCGCGCCGCAATGACACGCCGCTCGGCCGAGACCGCGAGCAGGACGGCATCGGTGAAACCGAGTGCGTGGATGTCATCGACGGTGAAGACCGAGGCGACGTAACGCCGGCCGGAGCGCCCGCGCCAGGCCGTGAAGCGGCGCTCGCCGAGGCTTGCCGTGCTGCGCAACGGCATCTCGCGGGCCACAAGCGGCTCGTCGAAAAGATCGGGGGTATAGCGATAGGCGAGAGCGGCCATGTCCGTTCCTCCTGAACTAGGAACAAAATGGGAACGCTCTGGGGATAAGTCAAGCGTCGCGGCCGAAGATGCCTGCTTCGCGACGCTCTCTGCTGTCAGGGATTGTCAGGAGTGGCGAGCGGATCGAGCCCGAGCGCTGCGAGTTCCGTCCGCCCCTGTGCCAGCAGCCTGTCGCAGGCGGTCTCGATCCGCTCCTGCAGCTCGCGCTGGAAGGAGATTTTGTCGAGCCCCGGCATGATCGGCGGCAGGATCTCGATGCGGATCGTGCCGGGACGGCGCAGGAACTTGCGGCGGGGCCAGTAGAGGCCGGTGTTGAGCGCGACCGGGACGCAGGGCACGCCGAGCTCGGCATAGATATGCGCGACGCCGAACTTGTAGGCCGGCGGGGCACCGGCGGCACGGCGCGTACCCTCGGGGAAGATCAGGAGCTGCCGCCCGTTCTGGCCGAGCTCGACCTTGGCGCGGCGCGTGACCTGCGACAGGGCGCGAGCCCGGGCGCCGCGATTGACCGGGATCATGCGCAGCTTGTTCAGGGCCCAGCCGAAAAACGGGATCCATGTCAGTTCGCGCTTCAGGATGAAGACCGGGTTCCGGAAGACCGTGACGAGTGCGAAGGTCTCCACGAAGGACTGGTGCTTCGCCGCGACCATCAGCCCGCCCTGCGGGATGTTCTCGAGGCCGGTGATCTCGCAACGCGTACCGGCGACGATTCGCAGCAGCCAGAGCGAGGAGAGCGACCAGCCGATCGCCACCGCCAGCATGATCCGCCTCGGCAGCAGCAGCGCCGGCAGAACGCCGAAGACCAGCCAGAGGACGAGGTTTGCATAGAACAGGGTGTTGAAGACGAGGGAGCGCAGAACAAGCATGCTGCGCAATGAGCCCGAGACGCGGCGCCGGTCAAGCGCGGTCGCGTTGTTTCGGGCGTCAGCCTTCGTGGCGCGCGTGGCCCTGCAGCCGCGACCGCTTCTCCGCTGCCGGCCCCATCAGCTCGGCCGGCTTCGACGAGACCGGCTTGCGGCCGCCGACGATCACGGACAGCCGCGAGGTTTCGGGATCGCTTTCGACGAGGCTGCGCAGGCGGGCCACCAGATATTTCACGTATTCGGGCGCGAGAATCTTGATCGTCGCCCAACGATGCCACCAGCCGGAGGTGTCGAGATGCTCGGTCACGACCGGGTGCGGAATCAGCTTCACGCCCGGCATGGCGTGCGCGAACTCGGCCAGCGTGCGCGGCATGTGGTAGTTCGAGGTCACGACCAGCAGCGAGCCGAAGCCGTGCTGGCGGAGCCAGTGCCGGGTCTCGATGGCGTTGCCGATGGTGTTGCGGGCGCGATAGTCGAGATCGACGCAGCAGGCGAGCAGATCGCGTGCGGCCGGGTTCAGCTTGGCCAGCTCATCGCGGCCTGTCTTCTCGTTGACGCCGCTGATCAGCAGCCGCGCACCGCGGTCGGCCCCGAGCAGGCCGATGGCGTCGCCGATCCGCTGGGCGCCGCCGGTGACGACGACGATCGCATCGGTGCGCGGCGTGGTCGCTGGTTCCTGCGCATCGATGCCGGAGGCGAAACGCGCATAGCCGAGGCCGGACAGGATCAGGCCGGCACAGGCGACTATGGCCATGCTCATCGCCAGAATCCGGCGCAGCGAGAACCGCCGACCCGCGCCGGGGCGCCGGGCCGCGGAATCGGGCGGCTCCATCGCGAAATGGTCGTTCGTGCTGCCGATCATGGCCATGATATTATTGGCATAACCCGGCAATCGGGCATAACGGCGGCGGCCACCGGCCGGCTTTTGCCGCAGGAATGAAGACTTCGTTGACGGTCGGCCGTCGCTCCACAAACGATCATGCCAGCATCCTGAGGTAGTGGCGGACGGTGAAGCGGGACACCAGTCCGGCGATGGCGGCCACCACCACGGCAACGAGAATCACCGCGGCATAGCCGGCCCAGCCGATCTCGAACGCGCCGAACAAGGCCTGCAATTGCTCGGCTTCCGGCGCCGTTCGCCAGCGCGAGACGATGAAGCCGATGATGGCGATGACGAGAATGGCGGCAAGGCCGCCGACGGCCCCGCCCTTGAGGCCGAGCCGGATGAAACGGCTCTGGAATTCACGGGCGATGAAGCCGTCGTCGGCGCCGACGAAATGCAGCACCTCGACGCTGTCGCGGCTGCCGGCCATCGCGCCGCGCGTGGCGAAGGCGACGGCGAGCGCCGCGGCCGCGAGCACGAGCAGGACAACCGCGAAGCCGGAGATGACGATGGTGCCGGCCATCGCGGAGAGCCGCCGGACCCAGAGCCGGTGGTCGTCGAGGATGGCGGACGGCACATCGCGGCGAAGAGCCGGGCCGAAGCTGGCGAGATCGGGGCTGGCGCCCGGCTTGAGCTTGAGCACGATGAGCCGGGGGATCGGCAGTTCGACGAGATCGAGGCCGGTGCCGAGCCAGGGCTCGAGCAGCTTGTCGGATTCGGCCTTGGGCACGGCCCGGACGCTGTCGATGCCGCCCAGCGCCTGCGCCATTGCCACCGCGCGCTTGACGTCCTCCTCGATGTTGCGGTGCGAATCGGGCCGGATCTGGATGGTCATCTCGTTGGAGATGGCGCCGCGCCACTGGTCGGAGGCGCGTGCGGCGAGCACGGCGGCACCGGCGCTCAGGGCGGCCAGGAAGGTCAGGATCGCGATCACCGCCATCAGCGCGCGGCCTGCTACGCTGTCGACCGGCACGAGGGGCTGGTCGCGCCGCAGATTGGAGGGCAGCGCACGCTCGGCATGCTCCGGCTCGTGATGGCCGCTCTCAAGCGTCGACATGCAGATGCCCGTCGGCCAGCACCAGACGCGGCGCGTCGTAGATCTCCATCAGGTTCAGGTCGTGAGTCGCGATGATCACCGCCGTGCCGAGCGACTGCAATTCCATGAACAGACGCAGCAGCCGCCGGCCGAGACCGGGGTCGACATTGCCCGTCGGCTCGTCGGCGAGCAGCAGTTCCGGCCGGCCGATCAGGGCGCGCGCGATCGCGGCACGCTGCTTCTCGCCGCCCGAGAGGACGGCGGGCACGGCATGCATGCGCTCGCCGAGGCCGACCCAGCGCAGCAGCTCGACCACCTCGGCGCGATAGCTCGTCTCCTCTTTGCCGAGCACGCGCAGCGGCAGCGCGACATTTTCGTAGACGGTGAGATGATCGAGCAGGCGGAAATCCTGGAAGACCACGCCCATGCGCCGGCGAAACGCGGTCAGCGTCCCCGCGTCGAGGCGCGAGACGTCCTGCCCGAACAGGTTGACCAGTCCGCGCGTGGGCTTCAGCGCCATCAGGATCAGGCGCATCAGCGTCGTCTTGCCGGCGCCGGACGGGCCGGTCAGATATTGGAACGAGCGCGGCGCGATACTGAAGTTGATGTCCTTCAGCACCTCCGGGCCCATGCCATAACGCAGGCCGACATTCTCGAACCGAACCAAGCGGTCTTCCTCATTCACCGAAACGCGAATCCGCGCCGATCCTACACCGCAAGCAGGCCTGCCCGGAAAGGCGCGATGCGGACAGCTTGCGCCAGTGATTCTTCACGGGGCGTTAACCATAAATCGTGCCAATAGGAGCGGGCATTTCGGTTCGCTGCCATCCGTGCCTTGCGAGCCCGTCGTGGCCTCCAAGCCGGAACGAAGCGTAGCGGAGACTCCCGGCCATCGTTGCGAAGAGATTGCCCGGCATCCATGCTGATCGTCTGCCCCTCCTGCGCCAGCCAGTATGAACTCGACGCGGCCAAACTGGGGCCGGAAGGTCGAAAGGTCAGATGCGCCAGCTGCAAGAACGCGTGGCATGTCGACCCGGCCGCCGTCTTCCCCGACGCACCTACCGAGCAGGAGACGCAGGCCCTTTTGGCCGAGGAGCTGGAGCGTGCCGCCGCGATCGATGCCGAGATCACGGCGCTCGCCGCCGAAGCCAGCGAGAACGGGGATGCAGCCGAGGCCGAATCCGTTGTGGTCGCTGACGCCGTGCCGCCCGCGGGCCGGCGCAAGCGCGGCGCCGGCAAAGCGAGCATTCCGAGGATTGGCGCCTTGCGTGAGCGTGGCGCCGCGCTTCCGGCCGCGGCCGCTCTGGCCGGCCTTGCCCTGCTCGGCCTCGCCGTCTGGCAGCGCAATATGGTCGTGCGCGCTGCGCCGCAGCTCGCAGGCATCTTCGAGACGATCGGGCTGCCGGTGAATGTCCGGGGCTTGAGCCTGAGCGCGATCGAGAGCGGGCTCGTTGAGGACGGCGCGCACCGCTTCCTCGTGGTCGAGGGTGACGTCACCAACATCACCCGGAGCCAGGCCAAGGTGCCGCTGATCGAAGTCGCGGTGAAGGATGTTGCGGGCGCGACCTTGTACACCTGGACGGCCGAGCCGCCGCGGGCGAATCTCGAGCCGGCCGAACTGATCCGCTTCAGGGCGCGGCTGGCTTCGCCGCCGGAGAACGGCCGCTCCGTACGGGTCCGCTTCACTTCGGCTGCAACAGCGGCCAATATCGCCAGCACGCATTGAGGCTGCTAGGACGGGGCGCCTCTCGACCGGGCGATGGCATTCGGCCGGGCGGCGTTCATGGATAATCGCTGCACGAGGCCTCGGCGCATCGGAAGCGCAGGGCCCGCTGCGGCCGGATACGAAACGGAGACATCATGCCGGAAAGGCGGATCAGGGTTCTGTACGACGAGGCTGCGATCGCGCGGCGCAACGAGGAGATGGCCGAGGCCATCGCCGCCAGCAATCCCCAGGACCTGCTCGTCGTCGCCGTGCTGAAGGGAAGCTTCATGTTCGCGGCCGACCTGATCCGGGCGATGCATCGCGTGGGCCTGGCCCCTCAGGTCGAGTTCATCCACCTGTCGAGCTACCGGACCGGCACCGTCTCGTCGGGGCAGGTCGAGATCCTGCGCGACGTGCAGAGCGAGGTGCGCGGGCGCGACGTGCTGCTGGTCGACGACATCCTGGAATCCGGCCGCACGCTCGCCTTCGCCAAGGACCTGCTGGCGGCACGCGGCGCCGCGAAGGTGTCCTCCGCCGTTCTCCTGGAGAAGCCGCACAAGCGCGCCGTCAACATCCAGCCCGACTATGTCGGCTTCGAATGCCCGGACTATTTCGTTGTGGGCTACGGCATGGATGTCGCCCATTCCTATCGGCAGCTGCCGTTCGTCGGCGTGGTCGAGACCGAGGATCAGGCCGGGCTCCCGGGTATCTGAAGGGTTTTGTCGTGGCGCATTGTCTGCACGCGAACCGGTGTCCCCTTCGCTCGAAAATGCTCTGAGGAGCTGCGATGTCACGTATCCTGGTCGTCGACGATGAGGAGCCTCTGCGCACGCTGGTCGCGCGCGGCCTCACGCTGGACGGTCATAGCTGCCTCACCGCCGCGGACGGCGCCGAAGCGCTCGACCTGCTCGTCGCCGAGCAGGGCCGCTTCGACCTGCTGCTGACCGATATCCGCATGCCGCTGATGGACGGCATCGCGCTCGCACTGGCCGCCAAGCAGCAGTTCCCCGAGCTGACGATCATGCTGATGACGGGTTATGCCGAGCAGCGCGAGCGCGCCAAGAGCCTTGAGGCGATCGTGTCCGAAGTGATGGCGAAGCCCTTCACCATCGCCGAATTGCGCGCCACCGTGCTCAGGGTGATCGAACGTTCGATCGGCGGATGAAGCTCAGCGGTTCAGCCACCAGATCGAGGCGTTGAGCAGCGTCGCGAAGCCGACCCAGGCGAGATAGGGCCAGAGCAGGTTCGACGCGAGCCGGTCGAGCGGCCGGAAGGCTGCGATGGTTGCTGCGATCAGGAGCAGCAGGACCATGATGACGGCAAGGCCGGCAACCGGGCTGTTGGCGCCGAAGAAGGCGAAGGACCAGCCGATATTGAGCAGAAGCTGCAGATGATAGACCACCAGCGCGCGCCGGCGGCCGGGAAGGCCGATCGGCAGGCGCAGGATGCGGAACGCGGCGAGCGCCATCAGCGCGAAGAGCGTCGTCCAGACCGGCGCGAAGATCCAGTTCGGCGGATTGAAGGCCGGTTTGACGAGACCGGCATACCAGGTCGGGATTTGCGGGACGGTCGCCGCGCTTCCCGCTACCGAGGCGGCCACCACCGGCAGGATCGCGATGGCGAGTGCGGCCCATAGCGGCGGGCGGCGATCGATGGAGGTTTCCGGCAGCGTCGTCATGAATTCATGATGAGGGGCTTCCGGGTGCGCCGCAAGGCGACAAGGTTGCGTCGGGCATGCAGCTTGCGCCAGATGACATTCCAGTCGCTCATGGAACTTTCCCGGATATCCGCATGTCGAAGCGCCCGCTCCATCCTCGCTCCCTTGCCGCGCAGGCTCTGGGCAAGGTCGATCCTGTGACGAAGGGGGTGGTGCCGCCGATCCATGTCGCGACGACCTATCTGCGCGACCCGGACAATGGCTACTCCTCCGGCTTCATCTATGGCCGGCCGGACAACGAGACGGTGCATGAGGCGCAGGCCGTGCTCGCCATGCTGGAGGAGGCCAAGGCCGGGGCGCTGCTGTTCGGCTCGGGCATGGCGGCGGCGACGGCGGTGTTCCAGGCGCTCTCGCCCGGCGACCATGTCGTCGCCTCCAAGGTGATGTACTGGGCGCTGCGGGCCTGGCTCCTGACTGAGGCGACGCGCTGGGGCCTGAGCGTCGAGTTCGTCGAGACCGACGATTTGACCGCGCTTAAGGCCGCGGTGAAGCCGGGCGTGACCAAGCTCATCTGGGTCGAGACGCCGTCGAACCCGCTCTGGACCATCACCGACATCGCTGGCGCGGCCGAGATCGCGCACCAGGCCGGCGCCAGGCTCGCGGTCGATTCGACCTGCGCCTCGCCGGTCCACACC